>JANQJT010000075.1 GCA_028281485.1 Phycisphaeraceae bacterium | reverse complement strand
AGGGCCTCGGCCCCGACCGCGAACGCCTCGCCGCAGAACTCGCCGACTTCGTCGGCCTGCCACACCGCCTGCAGTTCGTCACAGAACACCAAGGCGTGCGCTACATCAATGACTCGAAGTGCACCACGCCCGAGGCCGCGATGCTGGCGATCGACTGCTTCCCACCTCACACCGCGCACGTCATCCTCGGCGGATTCGACAAGGGCGCGGACCTGACCGAATTGGCCAAGCACGCCGCCGCACGCTGCGCGGGCATCTACACGATTGGCGCGACCGGCGACACGATCGCCTGTGAAGCGGAAAAATGCGTCCGATTTCGGGGGGACCCGTGCGCCGTACACCGCTGCGTCACGCTCGAACTCGCTCTACACCACGCGAGACTCGAAGCGGCGCAGGGCCACACCATCCTGCTCAGCCCCGGCTGCGCATCGTGGGACCAGTTCACCAACTTCGAGGCGCGCGGCCAGGCCTTTTGCGACCTCGCCGAATCGCACCCCGGTTAAGCCGCGCCGCTTTCGATCGGGTTGCGGTCGAACACGTAGCTCTTGCCCTCGAAGTCGACCCGCACGCGATCGCCGGGTTGCACCTCGCCGGCCAACAGCTTCGCCGCCAGCGCGTTTTCGATACGCTGCTGGATCACACGCTTCAACGGCCGCGCGCCAAACGCCGGGTCGTAGCCCTCGTCGGCCAGCTGATCCTTTGCCGCGTCCGTCATTGTCAGCTCGATCTCACGGTCGGCCAGGCGGCGACGCAGCAGGCCGAGCTGGATATCGACGATGCCGCGCAGCTGCTCCTTGCTGAGCACGTGGAAGATGATCGTCTCATCGATGCGATTCAGCAGCTCCGGCCGGAAGAACGTCTTCAACTGCGTGCGCACCTGCGCTTCGATCTCGTATTCCTCAGCCTGTTTCTCGGTCAGCTCCTGGATCGCGCCGCTGCCGATGTTGCTGGTCATCACGATGATGGTGTTGCGGAAGTCAACCGTGCGGCCGTGGCCGTCGGTCAGCCGCCCGTCGTCGAGCACCTGCAACAGGATGTTGAACACCTCCGGGTGCGCCTTCTCGATCTCATCGAACAACACCACGCAGTACGGCCGACGACGCACCGCCTCGGTCAGACGGCCGCCCTCCTCGTAACCCACGTACCCGGGCGGCGCACCGATCAGTCGCGCTACCGCGTGCTGCTCCATGAACTCGCTCATGTCCAAACGGATCATCGCCTGGTCGGTGTCGAACAGGAACTCCGCCAACGTCTTGCACAGCTCGGTCTTGCCCACGCCGGTCGGCCCGAGGAACAGGAAGCTGCCGATCGGGCGCTGCACGTCGCCCAGCCCCGCACGGCTGCGCCGCACCGCGTCCGACACGCTGCGCACCGCGTCGGCCTGACCCACCACCCGGCGGGCCAACTCGTCTTCCATCCGCAGCAGCTTGTCACGCTCGCCCTCGAGCAGGCGGCTGACCGGGATCCCCGTCCACTTGGCCACGACCTCGGCGATGTGATCACCGGTCACCTCTTCGCTGATCAGCGCATCGGTCGACTGCTCGGCCAGCTTCGCCTCGGCGGTCTCCAACCGCTTCTGCAATTCCACAAGATCGCCGTACTGGATCTTCGCCGCCGCCTCCCAGTTCGCGGCCCGCTGCGCCTGCTCCAGCTCGACCTGCTTCGCTTCGAGCTGCTCGCGCGTGGTCTTCACCGAATCGAGCAAGCCCTTTTCGTGATCCCACCGCGCGCCCAGCGCGTTGTTCTGTTCGTTCAGCTCGGCAAGCTGCTGCTCGACGAGTTCCAACTGCTTGGCAGACCCCGCGTCCGTCTCTTTCTTGAGCGCCTCGCGTTCGATCTCCAGTTGCATGATCCGTCGGCGCAGCTCATCCAGCTCCGCGGGCATCGACTCGTTCTCAATACGCAAACGCGACGCGGCCTCGTCGACCAGGTCGATCGCCTTGTCCGGCAGGAAACGCTCGGTGATGTAACGGTGAGACAACTGGGCCGCGGCCACCAGCGCCGCGTCCTGAATGCGCACGCCGTGGTGCGCGTCGTAGCGCGGCTTGAGACCGCGGAGAATCGCGATCGTGTCTTCCACGTTCGGTTCGCTCACGAAGATCGGCTGGAAACGCCGCTCCAACGCCTTGTCCTTCTCGATGTGCTCGCGGTACTCGTCCAGCGTCGTCGCACCGATCATGCGCAGCTCGCCGCGCGCCAGCATCGGCTTGAGCAGGTTGCCCGCGTCCGGCGATCCCTCGCTGCGGCCCAGGCCCACCACGGTGTGTAGCTCATCGACAAACAAAATGATCTGCCCGTCGGCCTCGGTCACCTCGCGCAACACCGCCTTGAGCCGCTCCTCGAACTCACCGCGGAACTTCGCGCCGGCGATCAGCGCCCCCATGTCCAGCGCGATCAGCTTGCGGTTCTGCAGGCTCGTCGGCACGTCGCCGTTGGCGATGCGCAGCGCCAAGCCCTCCACGATGGCCGTCTTGCCCACGCCCGGCTCGCCCATCAACACCGGGTTGTTCTTCGTGCGCCGGCTGAGCACCTGCACGGTCCGGCGGATCTCGTCGTCGCGACCGATCACCGGATCGATCTTGCCCTGCTTGGCCGCCTCGACCAGGTCGCGCCCGTACTTCTCCAACGCCTCGTAGGAATCCTCCGCGTCGGGACCGGTCACGCGCTGGCCCTTACGCATCTGGCCGATCGCATCAAGCAGATGCTTGCGATCGACGCCGTTGACCGAGAGCACCTCTTTTGCGTCGCTCTTGACTTCTGCCAGCGCGAGTAGCAAGTGCTCGGTCGAGACGTACTGGTCCTTCAATTCAGTGGCTTCGTTCTGCGCGACCGCGATCACCTCACCCAGGTCGCGTCCCATCGCCAGCGCACCGGCGCCGCTGACCTGCGGCTGACGACCGAGTTCGGACTCGGTGATCTGCGCCACGCGCGCACTATCGGCGCCGACGCGATCAATGAGCGTGCGCGGCACGCCCTGTGCATCTTCCAACATGGCCGACAACAGGTGCAGCGCACCGACCTGCGCATGCCCCGCCCCCTGGGCCTTGAGCTGCGCCCCAGCCAGGGCTTCCTGCGATCGGGTTGTAAATCGTTCGTGCTGGTTCATAGCAATCCTCCCGGCAGCCCATCGGGGGGCTGACCTATGAACCTATGCACGTGGCGCGCCGAAAAAACGAATCACAGAAATATCTGCAAATCATTAATTAAAAACATCTTATAACTTAATTAACAGCCCGCGCTTTGTATCAAATCCTGCCGTTTTGGCAGATTTCGTCGCTTACTCCCCAGCCGCGTGCTCAGTGGCCGAGGCGTTGAGGTCCGCGGGGTTGGTGGGGAACTTGAGGTAGGAAGGCATGTATGGATTGGCCGGGCCCGAACCGTAGGGCGTCGCATCGAAGTGGATCGGCACCTGGGTCTGGGCGGCGATGATCTTGCGGATCTTCTCCAGCCGCCGCTGCGCCTCGATCAGCGAAACGTTGGGCTTGCTGACCCGCTGCGTCTGATAGACATCCTCGAAGCTGCGCCCGCTGGGCTGCGCTTCGCTCACCTCGCCGATGGGTTGGAAGGGTTGTGCCGGTTGAGTCGGCTGGACCAATCGCAGGGCGGGATTCGGGTTAATACGGTCGATACTCATAACACACCGACAAGTTTACACCCCCGATCGCCCGCGCGCCAACGACCGAAATGGTTACAACTTTGGGTCCAATAATGACACGGATCAGATCGCTATAGCCACGACCTTATCGCGCTACGCGACAAAATAGGCGCTTCACCCCAGCACCTGCATCGCCTTGGGGAACGAACCGAGCACGGTCAGGTGCAGGCAGTGGCCGCGAGCCTCTTCCAGCGCCCTGATCATGTTCTCGTCATCGCGGTGTCCCTCGCAATCGATGAAGAAGTAGTACTCCCAGTTCACGCGTTGGCTGGGGCGCTTATCGATGTGCGTCAGGTTAACGCCGAACTTGCGGAACACCTCCAGCACATCGGACAGCGCGCCGGGCTTGTGAGCCGTGGTGAAGACGATGGCCGTCTTGTCCGAGCCGCTGGGCTGGGTCTGGATGTGGCTGATGACGAAGAAGCGCGTGACGTTCTGCGGGTTGTCTTCGATGTTGACGTAGACCGTCGGCACGTCGTAAATCTGTGCCGCCAGGGAAGAGGCGATCGCCGCGGCGTCCTTCTCCTGACACACCAGTTCCGTCGCCTTCGCGCTGGACACCACGCTGATGCGCTCGGCCTGTGTGAGATGGCTGCCCAGCCATCGGCGGCACTGCTCGAAGATCTCCGGCCGAGAGTACACCCGCTTCACGTCCTCGGGCTTGGCGTGGCTGAGCACGTGGTGATGGATCGCGATCAACACCTCGGCGCACACCGTCACGTTCGATTGCAGGAAGCAGTCCAGCGTGTCGTGGATGCCGCCGCCGGTCGAGTTCTCGATCGGCACGAGGCCCACGTCACACGCCCCGCGGTCGACCAGGTCGAACACGTGCTGGATGTCGTCGGCCGGCTCGTAGTTGACCGATCCGCCGAAGTGCTCGCGCGCCGCCAGGTGGCTGAACGAGCCGGCGGGCCCCAGGTAACACACGCTCATCGCGCGCTCCAGCGCGATCGAAGCGGAGATGATCTCGCGGTAGATCGACTCGATCGCACCGGCCGGCAGCGGGCCGCCGTTCAGCCCGTGCACCTTCTCCATGACCTGACGCTCGCGGTGCGGCACGTAGACCGGCGCATCCGCGGCGTTCTTGATCTTGCCGATCTCCATCGCCGCACGGGCGCGTTGGTTCAACAAATCGATCACCTGCCGATCGATCGCGTCGATCGTCTCGCGGTGCACCTGTAGTGGATCGTTATCAGACATGGATTGAGCCCGTCGCCTCGAAAAATGCGATAATGGTTGCGTGTCCGTTTCGTCTAACCTAATAGACGCGATTGTAAACCACCGGAGCCGATGGAGCCAAAAAGAGCGACGCATGCCCGAGACCGCCCAACTCCAGGAAACCCTCACCCGCCTCAGCGACCACGGCTCGATCGCCATGGACGTCGCACTGGTGTTCGGCCTGCTGTTCGGCGTGTTCCTCTGGCTCTTCGGCGCACGCATCGTCCGACCCAACATCGCCATGCTGGGGATCATCTTCGGCTCGATCGCCGCAGGGCTCGTCGCGCGCACCATGAGCCTGACTCCCATCGCCGCCTACGCGCTGGGCGGAGCCGTGATCGGCGGACTGCTGATGTGGTTCACCTGGCGGTTGTGGGTGGCGCTGCTTCTGGCGACCGTGTTCGGCGTGCTCGCGCCGCTGACCGTCATGGCGTGGCACAACACCCCCCTGCCTGAAACCGAGCAACCCATCCTCGAACTCCGCCAGAGCGCGACAGAAAACGTGCAGGAACTGATCGTTTCCGAAGACTCGCGAGCCCAGACGCTCGGCGACCTGTTGCAAGAGGTGCTCGATCGCATCGCCGTGACCATCGACACGTGGTGGGACGCGCGCGTCAGCCCCGTGGCGCGCACGGGCATGATCATCGGCGGGCTCGCCGCCGCCGCCGTCGGCCTGGCCATCGGACTGATCTTCCCCAAGATCGGATCGGCCCTGGTCTCGTCGTCGATCGGCTCGGTCTTCCTGCTGATCAGCTTATCGGGCTTGGCGCAAAGATACGTCCCATCCGTGGTTTCAGACGTTCCGGCGGGAATTCGATCCGCCGTCGCCGCGATCATCGCCGCCACCATCCTCGGCTCGTTGATTCAGTGGACGATTCTCCGATCCAAAGCCGATGAATAACGTTGGCCCGTGACGGGACTTTGCCGTCGCGA
Source organism: Phycisphaeraceae bacterium (assembly GCA_028281485.1). GTDB lineage: Bacteria > Planctomycetota > Phycisphaerae > Phycisphaerales > Zrk34 > JANQHD01. Next base: position 17,832 of record JANQJT010000075.1, on the reverse strand, counting down.
CGCCGACTCATCATCGACCGATAATCGGAGAGACGCGCCATGATCAGTCTACTGGCACAGAGCACAATCGACGCAACCGAAAACAGCGCGTACAAGCTGCCCGAGGTGTTCCAGAAACTCGACGCCCTGGCTCACCCCGATCAGCTCGTCGAAACCCTCAGCCAGCTCAGCTGGGTCGTGGCGTGCATCCTCGTGGTCGCGGGCCTGGCCTGCATGCTGCAGGGATACAAGCTGTACAAGTGGGTCGTGCTGCTGGTGGCGCTGGGATTGGGCGTGGTGGTCGGCTGGCAGCTCGGCGATCAGATCCAGGCCGGTGTGATCGTGGCCGGGTGTCTGGGTGTGTTGCTGGCCGTGGTGGCCTGGCCGTTTATGAAGTTCGCCGTCTCGGCGTGCGGCGGGCTGGCCGGCGCGTTCATCGGCGCCAACTGCTGGACGGCGATCGCCACGCAGGTCAACGAGGCGGGCAACTTCTCCCTGCCACCCGACGCCTACTGGGCCGGTGCCCTGATGGGCCTGATCGCCTTCGGCATGCTCAGCTTCATCCTCTTCGAGGTCTCCGTTGTGATCTTCACCAGCTTCAGCGGATCGGTGTTCGCCGTGCTCGGCGTGCTGGCGCTGCTGCTGCAAATCGAATCGATGCGCACCACCATCGCCGACTCGCTCAAGGCCAACCCGCTGGTCGTGCCCATGCTGATCGTCGTGCCCGCGGTGATCGGCCTGGTCATCCAGCACGGGTTCGGCGGCATGAAAGCCAAAGAGGCAAGATGATCGTCAGAGCAGACCGTGAAGCAGCGGGACCGTGGCTGTTGTAGAGAGACGCGGTCGTATAAGCGCGAGCCCCTCCGCGTGAAGCCGAGGGGCTTGTTTATTGGTTTGATGAAGCGGGGACCGTGTTAATCGATGAGTTGTGAGACGACCGGCGTCGGTTCATCGGTGATCTGCTCAGCGGTGGGCTCAGCCGACTGAGGCTTGGGCGAAGCCGCGTCGTTGGCCGCGTCCAGCAACCAACCCGAACTCACACTCAGCACCACCACGCCGACCGCCGACGCCACGCTCGCGACGATGCGCCAGGGCACCTTCGGCGACGCGACCGTCTCTTCGTTGGCATCCGGCAGGAAGCACGCCGCGATGATCCGCAGGTAGTACACCGCGCCGATCGCGCTGGCCATCACCAGCAGCACCACCAGCCACACCCACTCGCTCTGGCCGCCCTGGGCCTGCGACATCGCCGCACCCACCAGGTACAGCTTGCCCCAGAAACCGAGGATCGGCGGCAGGCCCGTCAACGAGAATACGCACACCGCCATGACCGTCGCCAGCACCGGGTGACGCCGCACCAGGCCGCGCAGGTCGTCGTACGTCTCACACTCCTCGCCCTTGCTGCGCAGGATGCCGAGCACGCCGAACGCGCCCAGGTTCATCACGCCGTACGCCACGAGGTAGAAAAGCACCGCCGCGATGCCGTTGGAGATGTGGAAGCCCGAGTGCTCCGCCACGACCGGACCGGCCAGCAGGCCCACCAGCATGTAGCCCGAGTGCGCGATCGAACTGAACGCCAGCACGCGCTTCACGTTCTTCTGTCGCAGCGCCATCGTGTTGCCGAGGAACATCGTCGCCACCGCCAACACCCAGATCAGCCAGAACAGCGCGCCGTCCAGCCCCTGGTTCTCCAGCGGCCAACCCACCATGTTCAGCACGGCGATCATCGCCACGATGCCCGCGGTCTTCGGCACGAACGCCAGGAAGGCCGTGACCGGCGTCGCGGCGCCTTGGTACACGTCGGCGGCGTACGCGTGCATCGGCACGGCCGCGATCTTGAAACAGATGCCCAAGATCGACAGGATCAGTCCGAGCATCGCCAGCGATCCGATGCCCTGCTCAGCCAGCACGCCGTTGATCGTCACCGCGCCCTCACCGGCCGTCTGACCGAACGGTACAAACAGCGTCGTGCCCGTCGCGCCATACAGCAGCGTGAAACCGTACAGAAAGATCGCCGCGGCGAACGCGCCCAGGAAGAAGTACTTCACGCCCGCCTCGGGCGCCTCGATGCGATCGCGTGCGATCGACACCATCACGTACGTCGGCAGCGACGTCAGCTCCAACGCCAGGAACAACCAGATCAGATCGTCGGCGTCGACGCACAGCATCGCACCGGCCAACGACATCAGGAAGAAACCGTAAAACTCGCCGCGTGAAACCAGCGACGGGTGGAAGCTCTTATCATCGGGCAGGTCGGCGTGCGCCTCGTCGGGCACCTCCGCCGCCGCCAGCAGCAAAAGCAAGCCGATCGCAAGGATCGCCAGCTTCAGGTACATCGCCATGCCGCTGAGCGGCTCGAGGCCGAGCGTGTCACCCCGCATAACCAGGTAGCCGGCCACAACCAGCGCCGCCGCGCTCATGTAGAACGTGAACCGGCGCGCCTTCGCGCTCGGGCTCAGGCCGACGATCATCACCAAAAACGCCATGCCGAGAATCACGATCTCAGGCCAAAGCGTGTTGATCTTGGTCATCATCTCAGTCACCGGACCACCTCCGTCGGCGTCACGTCCGCGTCGATCACCAGCGTCAGCTCCGTCGTCTCAGCGTCGGCCTTGCGCTCGGCGATCTCGTGTTGCACCGCGGCCGTCAGCCCGTTGATCGGCGCTTCCATCGTCCGGATCATCGGCGTCGGCCAAACACCCAGCACCACACACGCGATCGCGATCGGCGTCAGCACCGCGATCTCACGCGCATTCAGGTCCGTCACGTGGTCCTCGTACTTCTTGGGCACCTTGAAAGGTCCGACCACCACGCGACCGACCATGTACAACACGTAGATCGCGCCGAGGATCAGACCGATCGCCGCGACGCCTGCGTACCACGGACCCAGCACGTCCTGCGCGATAAACGCGCCCAGCAGCGTCAGGAACTCGCCCACGAAACCGTTAAGGCCCGGCAGGCCGACGCTGGCCATGCAGAAGAACACCATGAACGTCGCCCAGACCGGCATCTTCTTGCCCAGCCCGCCGAGCTCGTCCATGTCGCGCGTGTGGTAGCGTTCGTAGATCATGCCGATGCACAGGAACAGCGCCCCCGTGCTCAGGCCGTGGTTGATCATGTAGAGCACCGAGCCGGTCACGCCCGCCAGGTTCAGCGCGAACATGCCGAGCACGCAGAAGCCCAGGTGGCTGACCGAAGAGTACGCGACGAGTTTCTTGACGTCCTGCTGCACCCAGCAGATCAAAGCCGTGTAGATGATGCCGATGATGGCCAGCACCGCGATCAGCGGCGCGAACGTCACCAGCGCCTCGGGCGTCATCGGCAGCGCAAAGCGGAGCAAACCATACGTGCCCAGCTTCAACAACACGCCCGCCAGGATGACCGAGCCCGCCGTCGGCGCCTCGGTGTGCGCCAGCGGCAGCCACGTGTGCACCGGGAACAGTGGCACCTTCACCGCGAAGCCCGCCATCAACGCCCCAAGCAACCACGCCTGCTGCGAAGCCGACAGGCTCAACGCGACCTCGGTCAGCTGACCGATCTCAAAGGTCCAGTAGCCCAGCTTGGTCGAGCCAATCCACGCCAGCCACATCAGGCCCGCAAACGTCAGCAGCGAACCGGTCAGCGTGAAGATGAAAAACTTCTTGCTCGCCCACAGCTTCTGCGTCGAGCCGTAGATGCCGATCAGGAAGTACATCGGGATCAGCGTCAGCTCGAAGAACGTGTAGAACAGGATCAGGTCGCGTGCGGCAAACACACCCAGCATCGCGCCCTCGAGCACGAGCAACCACATAAAGAACTCTTTATGTCGCTCCTTGACCGCGCTGAACGAACCCAGCACCGTGATCGGCATCAGGAACGTCGTCAGCATGATCAGCCAAAGCGAGATGCTGTCGATGCCGAAGCTGAACGCCACGCCGAACTGCGGCAGCCAGTTCTGCACATAGAAGAACTGCATCACCTCCGGCTCGGCGAAATCAAACCGGAAGCACATCGCCAGCGACAGCGCGAACACCGCCAGCGACACCAGCAGCGCCAGCCCCTTGGCCAGCGACGCCCGGCTCGCCGGCAGCAACGCCAAACCGAACCCGCACACGACGGGAAGCAGCACCAGGATGGGGAGCAGTGTCTTCATAAATCCTTGTCGCTCAGCTGAGCACGTTAAAGGCGATGATCGCGATCACGACCAGCAAACCCAGTCCCATCGTCAACGCAAAGCCCTGCAGCTTGCCGCGCTGCGTCGGGGCCTGCGCCTCACCGACCAGCTTCGGCACGTACTGGAACAAACCGTCGTACACCACGCCGTCCAGCAGGAACCGATCAAACAACAGGTAGCACGTCCACCCGATCGCACGCAACGGCGTCACGATTACCGCGTGGTACAGCTCGTCGATGTACCACTTGCGGTTCAGGAACGTCACGATCGGCTTGAACATTCCGGCGATCGACGCCGTTATCCCGCGGTTGAACCAGAAGAAGAACGCCGCCAGCGCGATCATCACGATCGCGCCACCGCCGGACACCAGCGAGACAAACGCGTGCTTGTCGTGCTCGAGTTTCTCGTATTCCTCGAGGCTCATGCCCAGCTCTTTGGCCATCGTCTCGTGCTTCACGTAAGCCGTCGAGCCGTGGATCATGTCCTTGATGAAGTCGGTGTTCTTGTAACACAGCCAGCCGAGGACCAGTGCGCCCACCGCGAGGATCACCAGCGGCGCGTTCATCAGCCACGGCATCTCGTGCGGGCCGTGATGGTGATCGTCCGGCTCGTGGTCCATCTCGTAGCCGTGATGCTCGGTGCCCATCTCGTATTCGGTTGGGCCCATGAACACGCGAAACCACAGGCGGAACGTGTAGAACGCCGTCAGCAACGCCGTACCGATCGCCATCCAACCGAGCCACGGGTGCTTGATCAGCGCCTCGGTGATGATCATGTCCTTGCTGAAGAAACCACTCGTAAACGGCACGCCGGCCAGCGCCAGACACCCGATCAGCATCAGCACCGCCGTGATCGGCATCTTCTTAAACAGGCCCGACATCTTCCGCAGGTCCAGCTGCCCCGCCAGCGCATGCATCACGCTGCCGGCCGTGAGAAACAGCAACGCCTTGAAGAACGCGTGGATGAACAGGTGAAACACCGCGCCCGTCGTGCCCATCACACCCGCGCCCAGGAACATGTAGCCCAGTTGCGAACAGGTCGAGTAAGCCCAGATGCGCTTGATGTCGTACTGGCACAGCGCGATCGTCGCGGCGAACACCGCCGTGCACCCACCGATGATTGCCACCGTGTACAGCGACGCCGGGTTCAACTGGAAGATCGGCATCAAGCGGCAGACCATGTACACGCCCGCCGTCACCATCGTCGCCGCGTGGATCAGCGCCGACACCGGCGTCGGGCCCTCCATCGCGTCCGGCAACCACACGTGCAGAGGCAGCTGCGCACTCTTGCCGAACGCGCCCAGCATCAGAAGGAACGGGATGATCATCACCGCGCTCTGTTGCCAGCCGCCCAGCGTCGCCACGTGCTCGGCTGTCGCCACGCCACCGCTGCCCATTAGCGCGTCGTAACCGATCTGTCCGAACACCAGGAACGTCATCATGATGCCCAGCGCGAAGCCGAAGTCGCCCACGCGGTTGACAATGAACGCCTTCTTCGCGGCCGCCACGGCGCTGGGCTTGCGGTAGTAAAAACCGATCAGCAGGTAGCTGGCCAGGCCCACCCCCTCCCAACCCAGGTACAGCAACACCAGGTTGTCCGCCAGCACCAGCAGCGTCATCGCCACGATAAACAGCGAGATGTAAGCAAAGAATCGGAAGTAACCCGTGTCGCCGGCCATGTAACCGGACGCGTACACCGCGATCAGCGTGCCCACGCCCGTCACCGTTAGCAGCATCACCGACGTCAGACCGTCGATGTAAAAACCAAAGTTCGCCGCGAAGAAGCTATCGGTTCCGGGGGCGCCGACGTGGATCCAATCGAACGCGTGAACCACCACGCCCGCCCCGGCGCCGTGCAGGTCGCCCATCACCGCCATGAGCACCTTCACCGAGATGCCAAACGCACCGGCGATCGCCAGGATCGTGATCGGCGCCGCGGCCTTACGCAAAGACTTGTTCGGCAGACAACCCAGCAGGCCGCACACCAGCATCGACACCAGCGGCAACACGGGGATCCACTTGGCGATCTGTACCGCGCCCTGCAGCGCAGCCGGGTCGCCGGCGGTCGTGTGGTGAACTGTTTCTGCGAGTGTCAGCATTTAATTTAGTCAGCCCTGATTCCCAAACATCCGGGGGGGTTATCCCTTCATGCTCGACCACGCGTCGGCGTCGAGCGTTTGTTTCCTTCTAAACAGCAGCACCACCAGGCCCAGCGCCATCGCCGCCTCGGCCGCCGCGATCGTCAGCACGAAGATCACGAACACCTGCCCGTCAAAGTTCATGTGGTACCGGCTGAACGCCACCATCGACACCACGATCCCCTGAAACATCATCTCCGTGCAGAGAAAGATGACGATCAGGTTCCGCCGCGCCACAAACCCGATCAGCCCCAGCGCAAACAGCAACGCGCCGGCGAGCAGGTAGTGGTTCAAGGCAACCTGGCTGATGGTTTCGTTCATGGTCGTTCTCGACCGGCACACGCCGGGTCGTCGCTTGTTATCCCGCGGGCTGCTCACCCACGCTCACGTCGCTCAGCGGCTCGTCCTTGTGCATGTACTCAAGGTCGGGCTCACGCGACTCCGGCTCGGTGTAAACCGTCTTGCGACCGATCACCACCGCACCGACCATCGAAAGCAGCAGGATGATGCCCGCTAACTCGATGCCCAGCGTGTGGCCCTCAAACAAAGCCGAACCGACACGATCGATGTTGCCGATCTTGCCTTCCAGCGTTTCTTTCAATTCAGGGGTCAGCGCGATCAGCGCCGCACCGCTCTCGCCCCAGGTCGCCTTGATGATGGCCGACTCGCCCTCGCCCTCCACCCGCATCTTCAGCCCCGCCCCGTCGGCCGCGGCCTCCGCCGTCAGCAACTCCCGCTCGACCAGCGTGTCGATGATCCGACCCGGCACCGTCTCCACGGCAAACACGATCGGCGGGCTGGCCGGGTTGGTCTTCACCACTTCCTTAGGCGTCTGACCGTTCAACCCGCCCGAGAAGATCACGTGACACAGCACCGCCAGCAGCGCAAAACCCACCGCCACCGCGCCCAGCGGCTCACGCGCCACGCGGTCGTATTCGGGGGCCTGCTCTTCCTCGCCCTCGGCCTGCGGCAGCGTCGCCAGCATGATCACAAACAGGTACGTCACCAGGATCGCGCCCGCGTAGATGATGATCATCGCAAACGCCATAAACTCCGCCTCGAGCACCAGAAACAACCCGCTCGAAGCCAGCACGACCATCACGAAATACAACGCCGAGTAGACCGGCCGGGGATGCGTGATCACCCGCAACGCCGAGCCCACCGCCAGCAGCGCAAATACATAAAAATAGAGATCCGGGCGCACATCAGCCGGCGTCTGACTGAGCAGGTAGGCGAACAAACCGCCGCCTGTTGCCAATCCCAGTAACGCACCCAGCTTCTTGGGTTTAGGGCCGCTGGCGGGCATCATCAGATACACCGCGATCGCCCCGATCACCGATGCAATGTAGAAGGCTATTTCCATTTCCGGAGCGGCTTCCGGTTCCTTAATCTCTCTGGCGGCCGACCCAACCCAAGGGCCGTACCGCTGCGAAGCGACAATGATAGGACCACCCCCCCTTTTTGCAACCTGATCCACAAGGGAAAACCCACACAATCCGCGAGGATTTACGCGACGAAACCCACCGGATCACGGACCACTGGGTCGCCAATTAAAAACCCCCGCCAAATCGAACGGGGGTCGAATGGAGTGTCATCAGTTCAGCCGGGCCTTACGCCTCCGCCGAGTCCGTCGGGGCCGGGTCCACCTCCACAGCGGACTCGATCGCCGCGGGCGCCGCGTCTTCCGACAGGATGCCCTTCTTGATCAGCACGTCCCGCTTGATCTGCTCGAACAGGTCCGTGTTCTCACGGATGAACGCCTTGGAGTTCTCCCGCCCCTGGCCGAGGCGCACCTCGCCGTAGCTGAACCACGCGCCGCTCTTATCCACCACGCCCTCGTTCACCGCCAGGTCCAGCAGGTCGCCCGACGCGCTGATGCCCTCGTCGAACATGATGTCGAACTCCGCATCGCGGAACGGCGGGGCGATCTTGTTCTTCACCACACGCGCCCGCACGCGGTTGCCCACCGCCTTGTCGCCGTCCTTGATCGAGCTGGTCCGACGGATATCCAGCCGCACCGACGAGTAAAACTTCAGCGCCCGCCCGCCCGGCGTCGTCTCGGGGTTACCGAACATCACGCCGATCTTCTCACGCAGCTGATTGATAAAGATCACCGTGCATCGGCTCTTGGCGATCGCGCTGGTCAGCTTACGCAGCGCCTGGCTCATCAGTCGCGCCTGCAGACCCACGTGCGAATCGCCCATCTCGCCCTCGATCTCCGCACGCGGGATCAACGCCGCCACCGAGTCGACCACGATCACATCCACCGCGTTCGACCGCACCAGCAGCTCACAGATCTCCAGCGCCTGCTCACCCGCGTCGGGCTGACTGACCAGCAGGTTCTCCAGGTCCACCCCCAAACGCTTGGCCCACGACGGGTCCAGCGCGTGCTCGGCGTCGATAAACGCCGCCACGCCACCCTCCTTCTGCGCGTTGGCCACCACGTGCAGCGCCAGCGTCGTCTTACCCGAAGACTCCGGCCCAAAGAACTCGCACACGCGACCCCGCGGGATGCCCCGGCCACCCAGCGCCAGGTCCAGAGAAATCGACCCGGTCATAAAACCGGGCGGCAACAGCGACGGATCGTCGTCCAGCCGCATGATCGCGCCCTTGCCGTAGGCCCGCTCGATCTGCGTGACCGCCTGCGTCAGGGCCTGCTCGCGTAAGTCTTTGGTATTGGCCCCCGTTGACCCCTTCGAACCGTTCCGTTTGGCCATTGCATCGCCTTTGCCGTTGGATGAAGCTGCTTTTGCCCGAGTTCGCGTCGTTGTGGCTACCATAATCGTCACCTGCCTTTGAGTCAATATTGTTCGGTTGATGTAAGGTTACCCAAACATCGGCCAAACGCAAGCGGCCCGTTCGGTATTTGTTCATATTTTTTTGAACGGTGCCAGGCCGGTGGCACTATCGGAAGCCCCCGCAAGCCCAAACTGGCCAGAAAGCACTCACTTTCGCTTCACCCACCACGCCACTTCCCACGGCACCTGCGCCAGGCACAGCGCCAGCGCCGCCAGCAAGAACATCCACAACACACGAAGCGGATACGCCCCCAGCGCATCGATCAGCGTCGGCTCGTCCGGCTTTGAGTCCCCGATGAAAAGATAATTATCCCCCGTCACGCGGTTGAAGAAGAAGATCGCCGTGGCGTAAGCCCCCGTGATCCCGATCGTCCGCAACAGGTCCGCCCGGCTCGGCCGAAATCCCCCGACCACCAGATCGTAAATCGCCACCCCCACCACCAGCCCGTGGTTCACCCAAAACAAGAAGAACCTCACGTTGTCCGGCCCGCTCTGCTCGATCGGCGTGACAAACCCCTGCGTCGTCAGCCCCATCGCCCAGAAGTACAACACCGCACGCAGCCAACGCACCCGGAAAAACAACACCAGCGGCGCGATCAGCCCCGCCATGTCACAGATGTGCAATGGCAACACGCCCCCCTCGCCGCCGCTGTGGAGAACGATCATCCACCCCACCGTCACCGTCAGCGTGACCACCGCCGTGGCCGCCGCCAGCACCCGCCGAAACAACCCCTCAGCGCCAAATCGCTTCATGCGCCGCCCGACATAGCAACACCACCACACCACCAGCGCCGTCACAATGACCGCGCCGATGTGTCCGGGTCGATGCACCGCAAGCGTTAGCAAGGCCGACATGCCGCACATCATAAGCCCATCCGACCCGCAGCACGATCATTTCTTGTCTTCAGACTCGCCCCACCGTCGTTCGATCGCGCGCGCGATCCGCTTGGTAAAGTAATACGATCGCTTGATCTGCTCGACACACTCGGTCTCCAGCCGATACGTCGCCACGCGGTCTGGCTCGTCGGCCGCCATCCTGCGCGTCAGGTGGGCCGCCAGCTCGTCCACACGTGCGTTGATGTCCTTCTTCATTCCCACCACGCGCCGGGCCGCGACCGCGTCACGGTGCGCTAGCGCATCCAGCGTCAGTTGCAACGCCTCGCGCACCGCTTCACTGAGCGGCTCAATCCTGTCGACCGTCTGCTCACTGATCACCAAGCCCTGCCGGACCCGCTGGCGCCCCAGCACCAGCAGATTGGTCTCAACCAGGTCACCGATCGCCTCGAGGTCATTGGCGATACCGATCAGCGCCGTCAGCTCCGCGGTTTCATCCTCAGTCAGCTTCGACTGATCGATGTGCCCTAGGTAGGCGATGATGTGGCCGTGCAGCGTGTCGATGTCCTCTTCCATTTCTTCCATCGTGTCGATCCCGTTGTCCTCGCCGCTGAACAGCACCCGTCGAGACCGCGACAGCACGTGCATCACCATCGCCCCCATGCGGTTCAGTTCCAGCAAGACCCGGTCGAACGCGAGCCCCGCGCTCTCCAGGTAAACCGGGTCGAGATACTTCGGCTCGATCTGTACCGTCACCGGCTCCGGACGCGGCGGCACCATCACCTGCACCAGCCGCGCGATCGGGCCGGTAAAGCCGATGAACAGGACCGTGTTGACCGCGTTGAACACGGTGTGCGCATTGGCGATCTGTCGCGCCGCCCCCGCCTCCAGCGAGGCCGCGCGCACGAAGTCCGCCAGGGTCCCGATCAGCCCCACCCAGATCAGCACCCCCAGCACGTTGAACAACACGTGTACCAGCGCCGCCTGCACCGCGGCGCGCGGCTTGCCCATCGTCGCCAGCATCGCCGTCACACACGTGCCGATGTTGGCCCCCATCGCCAGCGCAATCCCGCTCTCCAAATCGATAAACCCCCCCGTCGCCAACACGATCACGATGCCCGTCGTCGCGCTGCTGCTCTGCACGACCGCTGTGAAGATCGCCGCCGCCGCGATCGCGAGCCACACGTTGTCCATCCGCGCCATCAGGTCGATGAACGGCTGATACCCACGCAGCGGCCCCGTTGCCTCGCTCATCAGGTTCATCCCGAAGAACACCAGCCCCAGCCCCATCACCGCCTGACCGCACTGCCGCCACCGCACGCCGCGCGACACAAACATCACCGCGAATCCACCGACGATCAGCAGCATCGCCAGCTTCGTCACCTTGAAGGCGATGATCTGCGCCGTCACCGTCGTGCCGATGTTCGCCCCCATGATCACACCCACCGATTGCTGCAACGACATCAACCCCGCGCTGATAAACCCCACGACCAGCACCGTCGTCACGCTCGACGACTGGATCACGCTCGTCACGAACGCCCCGGTCAACGCCGCGGTGAAACGGTTCTTCGTCAGCTTCCCAAGCACCGTGCGCAGCCCCTCACCCGCCACCGCCTTCAAAGCCTCGGTCATCTGCTCCAGGCCGAACAGGAACAGCGCCAACCCGCCGGCCAGGCCGATCCCGATCGCCCACCAGTCGATTGTGATATCCGCGCTGGTCGCAAGAAGTGTCATCGCTTTTCTTCTATCGGTTGATTTTCGCCCCGGTAACAATCTCTTGACCGCGACGCGTTATACAATGCCGACTCACAGGAGCCACCCATGCCCGCGATCTGCGTCTACTGCTCGTCATCCAAACACGTCGACTCTCGATTCTTCGACACCGCCGAGCAGGTCGGCACGCTCATTGCCCAGCGGGCCGGCACGCTCGTGTTCGGCGGCAACGACCTGGGCATGATGAAGACCGTCGCCGACGCCACCCGCCACGCCGGCGGCAAGGTCATCGGCATTACCCCCCAGCTCATGGTCGACGAGGGCACCGCCTACGACGACGCCGACGAACTGGTCGTCACCGAAACCATGCGCCAGCGCAAGCAGCACATGGAACAGCGCTCCGACGCCTTCCTCGCCCTGCCCGGCGGGTTCGGCACGCTCGAAGAGCTCTTCGAGACCCTCACCCACCGCATGCTCGGCTACCACGACAAACCCGTCGTCATCCTCAACGCGCACGACTACTACAACCCCCTCATCGAGATGTTCGAACACATCTACACCCACCGCTTCGCCAAGGAAAAGTGGCGACAGCAGTACACCGTCGTCGACACGCCAGATCGCGCGATCGATCACCTGCTCGCCTGTTGTGTATAACGGTGATCAGTCTGCTTCGGGCAGCGCGATGCGAACGATCTGCACTTCGCCGTCGCTGCGCGGGAACGCCTCGACCAATTCCGCAATAAGGTACGGCGCCATCACCGCGAAGCGTGGCTCGGCGCACACCGCGATCGCCGTGCCCGACCAGATCGGCCGATCCAGCTCACCACCCGACGCGTAAACGTGCATCGCCACCGCGTGCACCGTCGCCCGGCCCACCGCACCGCTCATCGGGTTGCGCACCGCGTAAGGCCCGTACAGACAATCGACACTGATCAGCATCTGCGGATCGCGCGTGTCCGTCGCATACCCCGCCCGTCGCATCCGCCGCGTGACCACCTCGCCCACCGCGCCCAGCAGCTTCGGCTTGGCCAGACCCGTCTGCATCGGCCGCTGATCGTTCAATGGCACCAGCTGCGCCGCCGCCGCGTTCGCCTGCAGCGCCGCGTCCACCTTCTGCATCAGCTGCGCCTGACGCTCGTGCGTGGCGGTGTAGTGTGTGACGGCAAACCGCTTGAGTTGCGTCTGCTCGAGGCGCGCGTTGCCCTCAGCCGTGACCTGGACGCTCACAAGCTCCCGACAACCGCTCAGCAGGAGCAAACCCAACAGTGTTCCGATAACCAGGCGCGTCATGACCAAGCCCCTTCTTCTATAGAAGCAGTCATCGGCCGGATGATGTAAAAGAATAAACCGCGCAGCGGCAGGGACCGGTAACCTCACGCGTTGCGCGTCAGGACCATGTCCGCCATGGATTCCAGCACGTCACGCGCGGGAGACTGGGGCAGCAGCACCAGTTCGCCCTTGGCCTGATCGATAATCGTCTCGGCGCATCGGCGTGCCTCGCCCACCGCGTCGGACTCGATCAGCAGGCGCCCCACGCGCTCGGCGCGGTCGTCGTCGTTGCCGCGCAGCAGCGCCAGCACCTTCTCGCGTTCCGCCTCGCCGGCGTGCGCCAAATGGCGGATCAGCGGCAGCGTCAGCTTGCCCTTTTCAAGGTCCTTGCCCAGCGACTTGCCGACCACCTGTTCGTTGCCGACCAGGTCGAGCACGTCGTCGATGATCTGGAACGCCGACCCGAGCTTGCGACCGAATCGGTCCATCGCCTCGCGCAACTCCATCGCCCCGCCCGACGCCAGCGCGCCCATGCGGCAGCTCACGCCACAAAGCGCCCCCGTCTTGCGCTCGATGATGTCGAAGTACGTCGCCTCGTCCAATTGCCAGTTGTAGCGGTTGGCCAGCTGCAACAGCTCGCCCTCGCAGACGGTGTTCGTCGCCGACGCGATGAGCCGCGCCGCTTCCTGGTGGTCCAACGAACTGCAAAGGTGATAGGCGTGGCTGATGAGGTAGTCGCCGAGCATGACCGCCGCCTCGTTGCCGCGCAGCGCATTGAGCGTCGCGCCCTGCCGGCGTGAGTCGGCCTCGTCGAGAATGTCGTCGTGCACCAGCGACGCCATGTGCACCATCTCCACGACCGCCGCCAGCGTCCGGTGGGCATCGTTGATCTCGCCCTCCCCCGCCGCCGCCTGACCGCACAACAGCACCAGCGTCGGCCGCAGCATCTTTCCGCGGTAACGCTCGACGTGACGGACCAGGTCGTTAACGCACGTCAGATCGCTGCCCAACTCCTCGGCGAAGCGGGCCTCGACCTCCAGCAGCTCGGTCGCGAGCATGGCCCCGATGGCTTTGTGTTTCTCGTCCAACAACAGCATGGCGGCTACCCGGCCCACAGGGCCGACTCCATCACTCGATGGTAGGCGAACCACCCGATCGTGTCACGGCTCAATGTCGCAATCGGCCAGCGCCAACACCCGGTCCCGGATCGCCCCGCTCAACGCCGCGTGACGATCGTCCGCCTCGGCCAAACCCGCCTTCAACTGCTCGACCGACACCGGCTCGCCGAACACCACCCGCGACCGCGACAACCGCCACAGCGGCTTCCAGGGCCCAAGCCCCGGCCTCATCCCCGAGATGTACACCGGCACGATCAACGCGTCGGCCTTCTCCGCGATCAGCGCCAGGCCCGGCTGAAAAGCCATCAGCTCCGATGGCTCCTCATTGATCTGTCCCTCCGGGAAGATCCCCACCACCTGGCCGTCGCACAACACCTCGATCGCCTCGCGCATCGCCGCGCGGTCGTTGCCGTCGCGGTTCACGCCGATCACCTCGCCCGCCCGCCACGCCCACCCCAGCGAACGCTTCATCATGTCGCGCGCCATCATCCACCGCACCAACCGCGGCAGCGCCGCCTGCACCAACAGCGGGTCCGTCCCCGCGATGTGATTCGCCACCAACAACACCGGCCCCTCGCGCGGCACGCGGTGCGCCCCCGTCACACGCAAACGATGCAACGCCTGACAGTACAAACGCGTCACGCGCCACAACAGGTTCTGCAAGCCCGTCCGCATCGGCCCGCGCACCACGTGCTGACGAACTCCGTAAACCGCCGCGATCACCAGCGACACCGCAAACACGTGCGCCAGCGTGATGATGTGACGGTCCGCATCGGCCATCTGCCAGATCACCAAATTGATCAGCACACCCCCCACGTCGCCCGCCAAGTCCTTGAACGCCATCACGCGCCCGCGGAACCCGTCGGCCGTCAGCTGCTGCAGCATCGTGTTGATCGTGATCATCAACATCCCCCCCGTCATGCCCAGCACCACCGCCAACCCCAGCCCCACCATCTTGTTCGGCACGACCACCAGCAGCGACAGAAACGGCGCCGCGCTCAGCAGCCCCGCCGTGATGATAATCTCCCCGCCCTTGCGCGAGTTGATCAATCCCAGGAGCAGCGCCCCGCTCAACATGCCCACACCGAACCCGCCGCCGATCAACGCGAAGTCCCCGATCTTTCCGCCGTACAGGTGCACCGCGATCGCCGATCCTGCCGCCATGATCACCTGCGAGCCCGTCCAGAACAGGATGAACGTGCACACCAGTTTCAGCAGCGGCCGATGGCGAAAGATATAAAGCCCCCCGTCCGCCACGTCCGTAAACACCAGCCGCAGCGCCTTGATCCCCTTCGGTCCGTGGTGCGCGTGTCGCACCGCGGGCGTCCGCAGAAACGGCCACATCCAACCCGGCAACAGATACGCCATCGCGCACGCAAAGATGCACATACGAATCATCGTCTCCGACAGAGGCCCGCCCACCAGGAAACCGAACAGGTTCCCGATCACGCCCATCCCCAGCACCACCGCGTTCGCACGCTGCAGCGCCGCCATCCCCACCACGTTCGGAATCACGCTGTTGCGCGCCGGGCTGAACGTCGAAGCGAACATCCCGATCGAGAACATCAGCGCCCACACCTTCCACGTGTGCGGCAGCTCCACGCCCGCCACCGTGACCCACGTCTCGTACATCCCCGGCACCGCGCCGCTGCTCTGGGCCGGCAGCATCATGTACGCGATCAAAATCAACACACCCCGCGCCTCGTCGCACGTGAACATCAGCCACTTGCGCGGCAGGCGATCCGCCAGCCAACCCGCGATCGGACCCCAGATCACGTAAGGCAGGAAAAACCAGAAGTTGATCGCCGCGATGATCGACGCGTCCGCCAGCCGCACCTCGCTCAGCGCACCGCTGGTCACCCCCTGACCCATCATCACCGCGAAGCACAGCATCGCCAGACGATCGCCGAACCCGCTGGCGAACGTGCTGGACCACAAAAAATGGAAGCTGAGATTCCGTGACAGTCTGGCCGGCGGCTGGCTCATGACACGCAGTCTATCCACATCCGCCCGCCTCCGCGCAAACCGCTTTCTGACCTATGATGTGTCGCATGGATCACACCCCCTACCGTCCCACCGAGCGCCCGCGCGACCAGCGCCGCGGACAGGCCACGCGCGACCTCTACGCCAACGTCACCGTCACACCCGATCAGCTCATCTACCCCCTCTTCGTCCTCGACGGTGAGAACCAGCAGGTCCCCGTCCCCTCCATGCCCGGCGTCGATCAGCTCTCACCCGACCGCGCCCTGCAAACCATCACCGAACTCAGCGCACGCGGCCTGTCCCGTTTCATCCTCTTCGGCGTCATCGACCCGGCCAAAAAAGACCCCACCGGCTCCGAAGCACTCAACCCCGACAACCCCGTCAACACCACCCTCATGCGCGTCGCCGACGCCGGACTCGACGTCGAGATGTCCGCCGACCTGTGCTTCTGTGAATACACCGACCACGGGCACTGCGGCGTCCTACACGAAGACCCCGACGTCACCGTCGACAACGACGCCACCCTCGACCTCCTCGCCGAGCAGGCCCTCGTCCTCGCCACCTGCGGCGCACACGTCGTCGCGCCCTCCGGCATGATGGACGGCATGGTCGGCGCCATCCGACAAGCCTTCGATCAAAACGACCAACCCCACGTCCGCATCCTCAGCTACACCGTCAAGTACGCCTCGGCCTACTACGGCCCGTTCCGCGACGCCGGCGGCGGCGCACCGAAGTTCGGCGACCGACGCGGCTACCAGATGGACTACCGCCGCGACGACGAGTGGCTCAAGGAACTCAACGCCGACCTCGAACAAGGCGCCGACGGCGTCATGGTCAAGCCCGCCGCCGCTTACCTCGACATCATCCGGCGCGTCCGCGACCACACCCCCGCCCAGCTCCCCGTCGCCGCCTACCACGTCTCCGGGGAGTACAGCATGCTCCACGCCGCAGCCGAGCGCGGCTGGGTCGACCTCCAATCAGCCGCGGTCGAAACCACCACCGCCATCCGACGCGCCGGCGCCGACGCCATCCTGACCTACTTTGCCCCACAACTGCTCGATTGGCTGGGATAACCGATTTCCAAACCGCTACGCCTGCCATAGATCGCAGCTTTTGCACGCGCATTGAATCCCCCCGCCGTGCGTGTAAACTCATGTCAATGACCACCCTAGACACCGTCAACAACCGTACGGACATCGCACCGACCCCGGCGCTGCGCGTCCGCCTGATCGCCACCGTCGTTTGCATCGCCTGTCTCGCGCTATTGGTCGTTGCCTCCGGCCTGACACCCAATCACGGCGGACACAGCACACACAAATCGCTCGGCCTGCCCCCCTGCACACTCCTGTCACTCACCGGCGTGCCCTGCCCCAGCTGCGGCATGACCACCAGCTTCGCCCACGCCACAGAGGGCCGACTCGACCGCGCGTTCATCACCCAGCCCGGCGGCGCGCTGCTGGCGCTGATGACCGCCATGGCCGTCCTCGTCAGCGGATACATCGCCGTCACCGGTCGCAACATCGCCGTCTACTTCCGCCCCCTGCTCAGCACACGCGCCGTCACCGTCTTCCTGGCGTTCCTCCTGGCCGCGTGGGTCTACAAGATCGTGATCACACTGGGATAACAAGATGTTTCAACTCAAATCCATCGCGCTCACGCTGCTGCTCGCGTGCATCACCCTCACGAACCTGACCGGTTGCGAAACCGTCGGCTTCATCGCGCAGGGCTTCGCCAGCGAGCCGCCCCCGATCAACGTCACCGCCGAGTACTTCGGCCTGCAGAACCAGACCGTCGCCGTGCTGGTCAACACCGACCGCAACATCCTGCTCCGATACCCCCAGGCCCCGC
>JANQJT010000060.1 GCA_028281485.1 Phycisphaeraceae bacterium | reverse complement strand
AGCCCACCTTCGGCAAGCACTACCTCGGCTTCGAGTCGGACATCTACGCCAACTGGCGACTGACCAGCGACCTGGCCGTGTTCGCACGCTACGGCGTGTTCTTTCCCGGCGCCGCGATCTCGTCGGGCAACGACGAACGACACTTCTTCTACACCGGCATCGCCTACGCCTTCTGATCCCGTTAACCCCGCCGCCCGCGCGGCGATCAACACGAGACTCTCGACATGCATCGAACCACGCTCATCTGCCTCGGCCTGTTGCTCGCCTTCGCGTCGCCGGGCTGCGAGTCCACTCAACACGCCAGCTCGCTGATCACCGAATACGACCACAGCGACATCGACGGCGAGATGGAGTTCTGGCACGGCCTGGCCGAGGCCGCGGTCACGACCAATAACGACGCGTTCCACGGCCTGATCGAACTGGCCAACGAGACCGATCCTCACTCCAGCTACGACCAACGCGTGGCGTGGCTTCAGCAAAACGGCCTGTTGGATGAGGACTTCAATGGGGCCCCGGACGCAGCGGTCACACGGGGGACTGTGGCCCAGGTCATCTGCAGATATCTAAAAATTAAAGGCGGAGTTTCCATGCGATTAGTGGGGGCTACCCCCCGTTACGCCACCAGAGAGCTGGTTTACCTGGAGATCATGGAATACGGCACCGAACAACAGGCTTTATCCGGCATCGAATTTGTGGCTACAATCAGTCGAGCACAGCAATTCGATGGAAAGGTGCCATAATGTTTGAGCAAATCGTACATCACGGTCGTCTCCTGACGTTTTTCGCGGCCCTGACGGTGGTGGGCTTCACTGCCGGTGTGGGATATGCCCAAGACTCGGTGGGTGATGTCCCCCAAGACCAACCCGAAGCCACCGAGGCCGTTGAAACCGTCGAGGGGGTCGAAACCCTGGATATGGTCGTCACGGTCGTCGGGGTTAACGGACGCGTACAGGTCCGCAGCGACGAAGAATCTCCCTGGCAGATGGCTGAGCAGGGCATGGAACTGCCCATCGGCACGACCGTCCGAACGGGTCTGCGTGGTTCGATCGATCTGAATGTCGGGCCCAACGCCGACTTCAGCATCAACCCGCTCAGCGTTGTGGCCATCGGCCAGCTCCAGCAGGACGGCGACACCATCCGCACGCTGATCATGATCCCCCGCGGTGACTTCAACTTCGAGGTCAAGCACATCGGCAGCTTCCAGAACGACTTCCGGATCGCGACGACCACCGGCACCATGGCCGTCAAGGGCACGATCGGCTCCGGCAGCAGCTGGAACAACGGCCTGGACCTCAACGGCGATCCCACCAACGGCAACAACGCCATCAACTTCCGCGGCAGCAACGGCCAGTCCCGCAACATGACCGGCAACCAGCAGCAGGGCAACATGGGCCAGAACAAGGGCACGACCGACAATCGCGGCAACACCCCCGACGGCTCCAACGACACCGGCAAGGGCAACGACAACACCGGCGACTCGGGCAACACCGGCACCGGCGGCACCGGCGACCCCGGCCGCGGCGGCACCACCATGACCACCATGAAGAGCACGCAGTCCATGATGATGAACCGCATGAGAGTCGAAACGATCATCAAGGACTTCAACGACTCTTCCGGCGGCGAGAACTGATCGGCACCGATTCGCAACCCACAGGCCCGCTCAAACGAGCGGGCCTTTTTCGTGTCAACTTCCTGCTCGCCGATCGTACGCCATGCCGGTACGATAAACCCGTCATGTCGAACCCGGTCAACGCCGCAAGAAAACAACGCAGCATCTCGATCGGCCTGATCGTGACGGCGATCGTCGCGGCGCTGACGTCCACCGGCGCGATCGACCCGCTGGAACGCATCTCTTTCGACCTGCGCAGCCGGTGGTTCAGCAACGCCACCCCCCCGCCCAGCGACCGCGTGGTCCACATCGACATCGACGACCGCGCCCTGGAGACCTGGAAGCGTTGGCCCTGGCCGCGCGCCGATCTGGCCGCCGTGCTCGATCAGCTCAACACCGCCGGCGCCCAAGTGATCGCCTTCGACCTTTTGTTCGACGAACCGCAACCGGTGCGCTACGAGCCGGTCGCCGGCTCAAGCGATCCGCAGAGAATCGAGACGATCCGTGACGACCACGTGTTGGCCCGTGCGATCCGCGAAGGCGAACACGACGTGCTGGCGATCGCGTGCGAGGTGCGCCAGGATCGCGAGCCGTGGCAGCAGCGCGCCATCGAAGTGCTGGCCCGAAACCTGGCGCTCGACAT
This sequence comes from Phycisphaeraceae bacterium, assembly GCA_028281485.1. Taxonomy (GTDB): domain Bacteria; phylum Planctomycetota; class Phycisphaerae; order Phycisphaerales; family Zrk34; genus JANQHD01. The sequence goes on along the minus strand of JANQJT010000060.1, from coordinate 18 downwards.
CAACACGCTGGCCAAGCG
>JANQJT010000026.1 GCA_028281485.1 Phycisphaeraceae bacterium | reverse complement strand
CCAGGCGTCCGCGGTCACGACGCTCACCTTCGGCAGCGGGGCCGCCAGCCTCGACCTGCTCCCCAACACCCCGGGCCAGTCCGTTGACCTGTTCCTCTCGGCGACGCCCAGCCAGCTCACCGGCGGGGCCAACCTGGTCCTCGCGGTCGCGCCCGGCGGGCCCGCTGTCGAGTACACCTCGCTGCTCACGGACACGCTGTATACCGGCGGGGCGCTGCTGCCGGACACCGACACCTCGCCCCAGGGCCTGAACATCGGCCTGCTGTCCCCGCTGCCGGTGACCACGGCCATCAACGCCACCGGCACGCAGAAGCTGGGCACCCTCACCTTCGACACCACCGGCGTCAGCTCGGGCACCTACGGCCTGGACTTCACCGGCACGTCCCTGCTTGACCAGTCGGGCGGCCCGATCGGTTTCACCCAGCTCGGCGGCGCAAGCGTCTCCGTGCCCGAACCACCCCGATCGGTGATCGCCAACCTCTTTGAAGACTACACCGAGGCCGGCGCTGTCAATAACGTCACCCAGTTCACCGAGAACGGCTGGTCGTTTTCGGATGGCACCAGCCCCCTGCGGTTCGACAACCACCTGGTGCAGGGGTTCGGCGCGGCGAACCCCAACCGGACCGGCTACGCGGGCAACGAGGTGATCTTCGGCCTCGTAGAACTCGATGACTTCCCCCTCGTCTCGGCTGACGCGCTGTTTGACGGCGTCGCGGCACCCCCGGCGGGCGAACTGATGTTCCACCCGGGCACGGACACCGACGTCGTGATCATTTGGACCGCGGACCAGGACTACGACGGCGTGATCCTGGATTACGACATCACCCGCCCGGTTGATGGCAACCTGGCATCGCTGGCGGTCGATGGCACATCGGGCGCGGACCTGGCCGAGACGCTATACAACAACGGAGGGCTCAATGGCGAACTGGTCGTGGGCAGCGTCGCCGCGGGGCAGACGATCGTGATCACGATCGGCAACGGCGACGGCAGCCCGGGCGGCGACCAGTCCTTCGGCAATTTCGTTATCTCCGCCATCACGCCCCGCATCCCCGCCGACCTCGACGGTGACGGCGACGTCGATGACGCGGACTTCGGCCTGGCCTTCGCCGCCTTCACCGGCCCGAATAACGGCCCGAGCAACAACCCCGCCGCCGACCTCGACGGCGACGGCGATGTCGATGACGCGGACTTCGGCCTGGCCTTCGCCGCCTTCACCGGCCCCGGCGGCGCGGCAAGTGTCCCCGAACCAACCAGTCTCGCACTGATCGGTTTCGGCGGCCTGCTCATCACCCGGCGTCGCCGAGCGTAAGGGGTGGTGTGTACAACTTCTATCGATGTGGGGCAAGAGTGATCCAAGGTCTTACAACAATCAGGCTTAGCCTCAACAGCGAATCGCAAGCGGAGTCTTGTGGTTCGTTTCGGGTGTTTTGTTTCAATGTTATTTCTTTAGATTCGACCAGGTACCGATCAACCCTTAGTCACCCAACTGGGAGCCGAGTGATGAACCGTCTTTGCGCCTATCTTTTTACAGCCGTTTGTTTGTTGTCCGTCCCGGCGTTCGCCGACGAAGGGTACGACATCACCTTCGAGTCCCTGCTTGATGAGATGGTCGACCGCGATGCGCTCGCCAGACAAGTCGTTCACCCGTTCAAACTCGTGCAGTCCAGCAGCTACGACCGTGCTTCGGTCACTCCCGGCAAAGATGGCTGGTACGCCAATCGCGACGGCGACGGTATCATCCGCACCGAAGTCAACCATGGCCGAACTGAGCGCGTCCTTGTTGACGTCGAAGGCCCGGGTGCGGTCGTTCGGTACTGGGCGGCCTACCTCACCTGGACGTTCACCGACGGGACGCTCCGTTTCTACTTCGACGGCTCGGACACGCCAACCATCGAAGGTTCGATGATCGATATCATCGAGGGCAACTACCTCGTCGATGGCCACCTCGCTCAAGCCACCGGCGGATTCTGGGAGAACGAGCACATCCTCGCCGGCCGGAACCTCTACCTGCCGATTCCCTACGCCAAGGGCTGCAAGATTACGTACGAAGGGCCGGACAAGCCCTTCTACTTCTGTATCAACCACCGCGTGTACGCCGAGGGGGCGAAGGTCAAGACGTTCTCGATGGAGGACACTAAGACGTACAAGGCCAAGCTCGTGGCGGTTCAAAAAGAACTGATCGAGAACACCTCGGTAATCGAAGGCACAGACAAGATTTCCAATGATTCCAAGACCCTCAAGCCGGGCGAGTCCGCCAGCTTTGCAAGCATCGAGGGCATGCGGGCGGTCCGGCAGCTTGAACTCTCGTTGGACGCGGATGACCACCGCCAGGCGATGCGGTCCACCATCATCGAGATCGCCTTCGACGGCAAGCAAACCGTTTGGGCACCGGTCGGCGATTTCTTCGGCACGGGGTATCGTTTATCGCCCTACGAAAGCCGGTACCACAAGGTCACAGTCGATGGGCACATGCTCACGCGCTGGATCATGCCCTTCCAAAAAGAAGCGAGCATCACGATCCACAACCACGGCAAGCAGCCGGTCACAATCAACCGTTTCGCTACGCACCATAGCGATTGGCAGTGGGATGAGCGCAGCCTTTATTTTAATGCGGCCTGGCGGGTGTACCCGGAGGTGCCGACCGCTCGCGGCCGGGACACGAACTACATTACGCTGAAAGGCAAGGGCAAGTATGTCGGCGACAGCCTGGCGATTTTCAACGCCTCGAATAACAACGAGGGCCAGCCTTGGTGGGGAGAGGGCGATGAAAAGATCTACATTGATGGCGAAGCCTTCCCGTCGCATTTCGGGACGGGTACGGAAGACTATTACGGATTTGCATGGGTCGGAGCCACCGCCTTCCACACGCCTTTCACTGCCCAGCCGATCGCACAAGCCAACCGCGGCCGGGGCCTGTCCGTCCTTAACCGCTCACGCATCCTCGACACGATGCCCTTCAACGAGTCACTCAAGCTGGATATGGAGGTCTGGAGCTGGGTCGGCGGGATCACCGTCGATTACGCGCCGACGACGTTCTGGTACGCCGCCCAGGAAAGAGGCGCGAAGGCCGTGGTGGACCTCGCTGCGGGTGAGCCGATGCCGCGTGACCTGAAAGGCGTGAAGCGGGCGGTCCGCACTGTCGAGCCGATCGAAGTCGAGACGATGCAGATCGAGATGGGCAAGACCGGCAAGACGTTTGTCCATACCTATCCCAACGACAGACGCATCGGCAACCGCAGCTACTGGATGGTCCGTGAGATCAAGCAGGGCGATCAAGCCCACGCGTCGTTCTTCTCCGCCAGCCCAACCCAGGGTACGCTCACGGTCACCACGGTTTCGACCCCGAACGGCGCGGTGATTGACATCCTGCTCAACGGCGAAGTGATCCTCGAGGGTTTGGACCTGCGGGGTTCTGGGTTAGCGGTCAGGACGAGCGAGATCCCCAACGCCGCGTTTAAGAAGGGCGAGAACCGCCTGACCGTCCGTGTCGTGAAGGCTCAAGGCGGCGAGTTTGGGATTGATGCGTTGCGGCTTAGCCCTCAAGCTGCACAGACACCCAAGCCACGCGGCCAATGGATGCCGGCAGAAGGGCCGTTCGACATCACCTTCGAGTCGCTGCTTAATGAGATGGCCGACCGCACGGCCGTCGCGCAGTGGCC
>JANQJT010000004.1 GCA_028281485.1 Phycisphaeraceae bacterium | reverse complement strand
GGCGCCGGAGGCAAACGTCTTGGCGGCGACCTCCACCTCCTCGGGCAAGGGGGGGGTGAGCATCTTCTCGGTCTCATCGGCGATTCGGGCCATCGCCTCCACCGCTTCTTTGGGTTGTGATCCGGCGGCGGTTTCTTCCGAGAGCATCATCGCGTCGGCGCCGTCGAGCATAGCGTTGGCCACATCCGATACTTCGGCACGTGTGGGCCTGGGGTTGAGCACCATCGAGCCGAGCATCTGCGTGGCGACGATCGCCCACTTGCCGCGCGCGCGCGCGTGGCCGAGGATCTGCTTCTGCAGGTGCGGCACGCGCTCGAAGGGAACCTCCACGGCCAGGTCGCCGCGGGCGATCATCACGCCGTCGGAGACGTCGAAGATCGCGTCGAGATTCTCCAACACCTCGGGCAACTCCAGCTTGGCGATGACGGGCACGCGCGGGCGTGTCTTGCCGATGACGCCGCGGGCCTGGGCGATGTCTTCGGGGCTGCGGACGAAGGAGATGGCGACGAGGTCGATGTCGGTGTCGGCGATGTACTTCAGGTCGGCGATGTCTTTTTCCGTCAGCGTCTGGGCGCTGAGCTTCGTGCGTGGGACGTTGATGCCCTTGCGGGAGTAGAGGCGTCCGCCGTTGAGCACGCGGCAGTGGACGTCGAGCGAGTCGATCCCGGTGACCTCGAGCTCGATGGTGCCGTCGGCGAGCATGATGCGTGTGCCGGGTTTGACGTCGCCGGCGAGCTGCTCGTATTCGCAGGGGGCGGCCTCGTCGTCGCCGATCTCCATCGGGGTGCAGCGGAGGATGTAGGGCTTGGATTGGCGCAGGAGCACGCCCTCACCCGGCATCTTGCCGACGCGGAGCTTGGGGCCCTGGATGTCGGCCAGCAGCGGGACCCACACGCCCATCTGCTTGGAGACCGAGCGGACGGTGTCGACGATGATCTGGGCCTCGCTGGGATCGTGGATGTGGGAGAAGTTCATGCGGAAGCCGTCGGCACCGGCGCTGATGAGCGCGGCGATGACGTCGGGGTGACGGGAGCTTGGGCCGAGCGTGGCGATGATCTTGGTGTGCTGAACGGGCGTCATAAACTCTCCCAAGGGGTGGTCGGCTGATCTGGAGGGGCAGCATACCCGCCGGGAGCGCGATCACCAAGCCGACGGGACGTGTGAATTGAAGACAGAAAAAACCCCGCGTCGGATGACACGGGGCAGAGAAATCTCAGACCGGATGGGTGCTTATTCCCAGTTTGCGCGGCGTCGCTTGTCTTCCTTGATGAGCTGCTTAGCCTCGTGGAGCTTGACCCACTCGGCGTGGCCGTCGCCGAAGGCCATGGCGATGCCCTCGCGGGTCCAACTGGGGCCGATCCTTTCGTAAACGACCAGCGCATCGCCGGGCAATCGGTTAGAGCCGCCGAGGTAGACGTAGTCGGTGTTGGCGTCGCACCACGCGGCGATCTCATTGATGTCGGTGAGATGCGGGGGGACTTTCTTGCCGGAGTTGGGATGGAAGAGGACCCTGGGGTTGATCACGCGTTCTGCCACGAGCTCGCCGAGCGATCCGGGGAATGCGCCGCCGTTTTCCATCGAGTAGATCAGACAGGCCTGTGTGATGGAGCGCGTGTTGGCGGCGCTGGCCGTGCGATAGGAAACCTCGCGTGCGCGGTTGAGCGCGGGCAGCATGATGCCGCCGGCGAGCGCGGCGGCGCCGATGGTGGTCTGACCGGAGGTGCCGGCGCCGTACATCGACGAGCCGGGGAACGGCTCGTGTGAGCGCATGTGGAAGCCGTCCTTGTCGATCCAGCTGAAGCTGGCGATGGGGGACATGAGCGGGCGGAGCTTCTGGATCGGCGGGATGCTGAGCGGATCGGTCTGGATGCCCATCATGTCGGCCAGGCCGAGGTAGAGGCGGTTCATCATCAGCACGTTGGAGTAGGCCGAGTCGAGCGTCTGCTCGGTATCGACGTAGTGGAAGCCGGTGTACTCGGGGCCGACGCTGAGCTGCCGGCGGAGGGCGTTGAACTTCGGGTTGTCGGTGATCGAGCGTGCGGTCTTCTGTTGATCGAGGGCGGAAACGACCGTCTGGGGATATAGGCCGATGAGAAGTTGGTTGTCGTCGACGCTGAGCGCCGGCGAGATCAGCGGGCTGTTGAGGTAGTAGACGGTGTGGTCGCCGTGCTGGAAGGGCTTGATGGCCAGGTGGAGGTCCTCGCTGCCCAGCTCCTGCTGCATGATCATGTTGCCGATGGTGAGCAGGCGTTCGATGGCCATCGCGGCCTGGGGATCGCGGAGCTGGTTGCGGATGACCACGCCGGCCACGCCGTTGCCGCCGACGTTGCGGTCGGCGTAGTAGACCCAGTCGCTGCCGATGCCGTCGATGAGGGCGGCCTTGACGTCGACGCCGAGCATCGCGCCGGCCTGGGCGATGCCCTGGTCGATCGCCTGCTGACCCTCGGGCTCCATCTCGCCGACCATGTCGTAGACCCAGGCGTAGAGCTTGCTGATGTCGATCTGGAATCCGCCGGCGATGGAGGCGGTCTCGGGGATCGAGGCCAGCGCCTCGGGCGAGAGCCTGCCGGACGATTCGATCACGGCCAGCACGCCGGTGCGTGGCGCGGGGGCGTGGACGAACAGCTCGCTGCGCCAGTCGGCGCCGTGGAAGCCGGCGGTGAGGGTGATCTCCCTGAGGCCCTGGATGCCGAGCATGTCGTGGACCATGCGCCACTGCTCGGTTTCGTACGATTCAGCGCCGCTCTCGGCGACGACCATCTGGTCGATGAAGCCGATGATCCCGGCGCAGTCGACCTGTGCCCAGATCGCGGGCGACTCGATCTGCGCGTTGAAGGACTTGATGAAGCCGGGCTTGGCGGCCAGTGAATCGGCGCGGTTGGTCACGGGGCCCATGTCGAAAGTGAGCCAGACCTGGTTGCCGTCGCGCGACAGCGCGAGAGGGATGTCTTCTCCGCTTTGTTGGCGGATGTCGTTGAGCAGCTCCTCGAACTGCTGGTGGACGGCCTGCGCATCGGCGCCGGCGTCGATGATCCAGGCGAAGCGCGGCATGGGATCCCGGCCCGGCTGGGGCCGGATGCCGATCGCGATGGCGCCGGGGTGTTCGAGGGAGGCATCGACGATCTGGCCCAGCTTCGGAAGCATCCGCGCCAGTTCGGGCTCTTCCTGGGCGACGACCGGCGCCAGCGCCGCGATGACCTGACCGATGGATTCGGCCTCGCCGTCCTCGGTGGCGTAGAGCTTCTTGAGCTTGCTCTGGTCGTAGGCGTCGGCGAGCGAATCGCAACCGGCCCACCCGACATACACCATGGTGTCGGCCGGCAGTCGATCGGCCAGCGGCTGGGCTTGTGCCACACCGCACACCATCAGGAACAACATGGTGACTAAGGCGACGCGTTTCATGATCGTACCTTTCCCTGAATTAAAATAGTCGGCCCAACGGAACACGAAACCGAGTCCTGAATTGTAAGTGTTCACTGTGTAGACGCAAGAAATGCGCCGGCGTTGCGGCCGTTTGAAGCGGTTACGATTCGGTTTGACTTGCGACGGTCAGTCCAGGTCGCAGACGCGGGTCAGATCGGCGATGCCCTCGGTGACGACGACGCCCTCGTCGATGAGCATCTGGGATTTCTGGTCGGTGCCGTTTTTGCCGCCGTAGCCGGTGAGCTTGCCGTCGGAACCGACGACGCGGTGACAGGGCACGTCGGGCGCGTAGGGGTTGGTGACCATGGCGCGGCCGACGGCGCGCGCGGCGTGGGGATTGCCGAGGGCGGTGGCGATCTGGCCGTAGGTGGCGATGCTGCCGCGCGGGAGGGGGGCGCAGATCGCGCGAGCCTTGTCGGCGAAGGTCATGTCATCGGTAACGCGACCGGCGAGGATGTCGGGAGGAATGTTATTCATGCGGTGACCTGTTCTGCGCCGTTGGTCTCGACCTCGCGTTTGGCCTTGGTGATGAAGTCTTCGAGGGGCAGTGCGCCCAAGTCGCCGCGGTCGGCCTCGCGGGCGCGGACGGAGACGGTGCCGGCCTCGGCGTCACGCCCCCCCACCACCAGCATGTACGGGATCTTCATCTCCTGGGCGACGCGGATCTTGGCGTTGACGCGTTCGGAGGAGTTGTCCATCGTGACGCGCAGGCCCGCGGCCTTGCAGGCGTCGTATACGCTTTGAGCGTAGTCGGCGAACTTGTCGCTGATCGGCAGCACGCGCACCTGCTCGGGGGCGAGCCAGAGGGGGAAGGCGCCGGCGAAGTGTTCGATGAGGATGGCCATGAAGCGTTCCAGCGAGCCGAACGGCGCGCGGTGGATCATGACGGGCCGGTGGGCGGCGTTGTCGGAACCGATGTATTCGAGCTCGAAGCGCTCGGGCAGGTTGTAGTCCAGTTGCACCGTGCCGAGCTGCCAAGAGCGGCCGATCACGTCGCGGACCATGAAGTCGACCTTCGGCCCGTAGAACGCGGCCTCGCCGGGGCAGACCTCGAAGTCGATGCCCATCTCGTCGAGCACCTCGCGGAGCTGCTGCTCGGCCTGGTCCCAGCCGGCGGGGTCACCGACGTACTTGTCCTTCTTCTCGCCACGGATCGACAGAGAGATGTTCACGTCTTCAAACCCGAAGGTGTTGAAGACGAACTGGACGAGCTCGATGGTTTCGCGGAACTCTTGCTTGACCTGCTCGGGGGTACAGAAGATGTGGGCGTCGTCCTGGGTGAAGCCGCGGACGCGGGTCATGCCGCTGAGCTCGCCGGACTGCTCGAAGCGGTAGACGGTGCCGAACTCGGCGAGGCGGATGGGCAGGTCACGGTAGCTGTGGGGTTCGGAGGCGTAGATGAGGCAGTGGTGCGGACAGTTCATGGGGCGCAGGAGGTATTCGTCCTCGCCGCCGCTGGCGTGCTCGGACATCTTGATGGTGGGGAACTGGCTCTCGGCGTAGTAGGGGTAGTGGCCGGAGGTCTTGTAGAGATCGATCTTGCCGATGTGGGGGGTGTAGACGATGTCATAACCGACGTTGAAGAGCTTTGCCTTGAGGAACTCTTCGAGCAGGTTGCGAACCATGCCGCCGGCGGGCTTCCAGAGGACCATGCCGGGCCCGGCTTTCTCGTCGATGGTGAATAGCCCGAGCTTCTGACCGATGACGCGGTGGTCGCGCTGGCGGGCCTGTTCGAGTTGTTCGAGGTGTTGGTCGAGGGCTTTCTTGTTGGCAAACGCGGTGCCGTAGATGCGCTGCAGCGCGGCGGCGGCGGTGTCGCCCTTCCAGTGGCTGGCGGCGACGGACATGAGCTTGAACGCGCCGATGCGACCGGTGCTCGGTACGTGAGGCCCGCGGCAGAGGTCTTCCCAGTTCTTGTCCGGTTCGCCGGTGGCGTACCAGCTGAGCGTGGCGTCGGGGTCGGCTTCGAGGGCGCGCTGGGCGTTGTCGATCTTGTAGACGCTGCCCTCGGACTGGAGCTTGGCCATGCCTTCGTCGGCTGACAGCTCGTAGCGGGTGAACGGGCGGTCTTCGGCGATGATGTCGGCCATCTCTTTTTCGATGCGTTCGAAGTCGTCAACGCTGATGGGGGTGTCGAGTTCGACGTCGTAGTAGAAGCCGTTGTCGACGGGCGGGCCGTAGACGAGTTTGGTGTCGGGCCAGATGCGCTGGATGGCCTCGGCCATGACGTGGGCGGTGGAGTGGCGGATGAGGTAGAGGGCGTCGGCGTCGTCATCCTTGGCGGTGACGATGCTGAGCCGGCAGTCACCGGGGAGGGTTTCGTGGAGGTCGACGACCTGTCCGTTGGCCTTGGCGCCGATGGCGGCCTTGGCGAGGCGCGCGCCGATGGACTCGGCGACCTGGTAGGCGCTGACGGGTTGATCGAACTGCTTGGTGCTGCCGTCGGGCAGGGTGATGGTCATGGCAATGGCTCCTGAGGCCAAAATGGTACAAAGAAAAAGCCGCCCGTGGGGGCGGCCGGTGTGTGATTTTCCTTACGCTTTCGCTGGATTCACGCGCCGACCGCCTGCCGCGACGGGGTCGTCGTGGTCTGGGTAGTGGTGGTCGTGGTGGTGTTCATGCGTTGCACGGTTTGAAACCTCTGATTCAACGGCCCGGAGGCGTTGGTATCGGCCAAAACGTACACGCGCTGGAGGTAAAGTCAAGCGCTGGCTTTGAGCGGGCGTGCCGATAAGATGGGGCCAGCGCGTCGCGCACAGTGCGCGGCGCCGACAGGAACATCCGATGCAGTGTCCTTTCTGTAACGCCGACGACGACAAGGTGATCGACTCCCGCAGCAGCGAGGACGGCCGGGCGATCCGACGTCGGCGTCAGTGCAACGCCTGCGGACGCCGATTCACCACGTACGAGCGTGTGGAGGAGACGATCAAGCTGACCGTGATCAAGCGGGACGGCTCGCGGATGCCCTACACGCGCCCGAAGCTGGTGCGCGGCATCGAGCAGGCGTGTTACAAGCGACCGGTCTCCGCCGACCAGGTGCAGGCCGTGGTTGACAGCATCGAGGAAGAGCTGCACAAGCGGTTCGACCGCGAGGTGCAGACGCAGGACATCGGCGAGATCGTCTGCGAGCGGCTGGGCCGGCTGGACCGCGTAGCGTACGTGCGATTCGCCAGCATCTACAAGCAGTTCTCCGACATCGACGACGTGCTCAAAGAGGTGCGCGACGTGATGAGTCGGCCCAAGGAGTTCCCCGACCAGGGCAAGCTCTTCTAACGATCCGGGGCAACGGGATTACGTGGTGGTTTCACTGGGGTCGGCGGCGTGCTGTGTGGAGAGCTCGATGGTAAACGTCGTGCCCTCGTCGGGCCCGGTCTCCAGCGCGATGCGTCCGCCGTGCTCGTCGACGATCTTGCGCGTTACGGCCAGGCCCAGACCGGTGCCGCGCTGCCCCTTGGTGGAATAGAAAGGCTGGAAGATGAGGCGTTCGTCGTCGGCCTCGATGCCGTGGCCGTTGTCGGAGACGGTGATGGTGGCGATCTGCTCGATGGGCATGTACTGGCAACGGAGGGTGACGGCGCCGGTGCCGGGTTCGACGGCGTCGATGGCGTTGTTGACGAGGTTGATGATGGCCTGGTGGAGGCCGGCGGGGTCGGCGGGGATGGGCGGCATGTTGTCGTCGATCTCGCTGATCAGGGCGAGCTCACGCTTGTCGCACTGCGGCTGACACAGGTCGATGATCTCGCGGAACAGCGCGGGCATGGAGACCATCTGGAACTCGGGCTTGCGCTGCTTGGAGTAGGCGAGCATGTTCATGGTCAGCTCGTAGATGCGGTCGAGGTTGCGGGAGAGGATGTCCCAGCCGTTGCGCAGGACCTTCATGTCGTCGCGTCGCAGGCCCAGCTCGACGACCTCCGCCCCGCCGCGCATGCCCTGGAGGATGTTGCGGATGGAGTGGGAGAGGTTGGCGACGGTCTCGCCGACGGCGGCGAGGCGTGCGTTGTGCAGGCCGGACTGGTAGAGGTCGGCGTTGGCCAGCGCCATGCCGGCCTGTGCCCCGATGGCGGTCATCAGGCGGAGCTGGTCTTCGGTGTAGGTGTAGTTGGCGACCTGGCTGTCGACGTGGATGACGCCGTAGAGCTGGTCCTGGAACTGGATGGGCACGCACATGGCCGAGCGGATGCCGTAGGCCTGGACGGATTCGCCGGAGCTGAAGCGGTGGTCGGTCATGGCGTTGGAGCTGAGCACGCCCTCGCGCTGTCGCATGACGTGTTGAACGATGGTGCGGCTGACCATGATGTCCTTTTCTTCGGTGCTGCGCGGCTCGGTGCGGTAGCGGACGACGACGGGCTCGGGGCGCTGATCGGGGGTGTCCTGCTGGAGGATGAAGCCGCGGTCGACCTCGAAGTGCTCGAAGATGAGGTCCATCACGCGCTCGAGGAGGATGGCGCGATCGAAATTGGAGCCGACCAGCTGCATGAGCTGGTAGATGACCGACAGCTGGTGGGCGGCCTCGGCGGTGGGCTCGGGCACGGCCATGATGACCGAGTCGTCGTTGCTGGGGACGGTTTTCTCGACGGCGGCGTCCATGCGGCCGGGCTGGAGAACGCGGACGGGGTGGTCGCGGAAGGTCTTCTCGCGGCCGTACTGGAAGAGGGTCGAGCCGGTGCGGAGCTGGTCGCCGGTGCGCAGGAGGGTGACGCCGGTGACACGGACGCCGTTGACGAAGGTGCCGTTGGCGCTTTGCAGGTCGTTGATGTACCACTGGCCGTCGTCGGGGATAAGCTCGGCGTGGCGTCGGCTGATGGTCATGTCCGTCAGGGGCAGCGCCTCGCTGGAGCGACCGATGAGCTGGGGTTCGTGGTCGGGTAGTTCGAATCGCCTGCCCTGATCGGGACCCTGCAGAACCGTGAGAATGAGCACGTCAGACCGCCTTCCATTTCGCCGAACGGCTATCGTCGAGATTCGATATTCTAGAAGATGGCGGCAGGATTGACAGTCTCTCGTCTCCCGAGCTACAGTACGTCGCTTACCCGTGGTGGCTGTAGCTCAGTTGGTCAGAGCACCTGGTTGTGGTCCAGGGGGTCGGGGGTTCGAATCCCCTCAGCCACCCTTAATCAATTCCTTGAACAGGCCGACGCATCCCGTCGGTCTGTTTTGGTATGGTGCGGGCCCCTTGAACCAATCCCCTGCGAGGAGTTAAGCCATGAAAACCCTCTCGTTTACCCCACGCGACTTGCTGGGCCTGGTGATGATGCTGACCGTTGTGACCGGCTGCACGGAGAAGCTGTTTGATTTCTCTGAAGCGCCGAAGACCGGCAGTGTGATCTTCCTGCACCCCGATGGAGCGAGCGCGGCCCACTGGGCGGCGCTGCGTGTGTGGCACGTCGGGCCGGACGGTGAGTTGAACTGGGACCGGCTTCCGGCGATCGCCGTGTACCGGGAGCACGCGGAGGACGCGCTGGCCGTGACGTCGAACGCGGGGGCCACGCTCCACGCGTACGGCGTGAAGACGCCCCGCCGCTCGTTCGGGACCGACGGCGACAACCCGATCCTCAACGCACAAGGCGAGCCCGCCAGCGTGATGTACCAGGCGATGCGTGCGGGCCTGCCGGTGGGCGTGGTCAATTCCGGCATCAGCACCGAGCCGGGCACGGCCTGCTTCCTGACGGCCGTCCCCAAGAGGAGCATGCACGACGAGATCGCCCGCCAGCTGGTCACCAGTGGCGCGGACGTGATGTTCGGCGGCGGTGAGAAGTTCTTCCTGCCAGCCGGCGTGCAGGGCCACCACGGCAAGGGCGTGCGTGAAGACGACCTGAACCTGATCGAGTTGGCCAAGCGGAACGGCTACACCGTGATCTACACGCGTGACGAGTTGCTCAATCTGCCAACCGACACCGACAAGGTGCTGGGCCTGTTCGCCTGGGGCGACACTTATAACCACCAGACCGAAGAAAACCTGCGAGCTAAAGGGCTGCCGCCTTACGATCCGGCGGCGCCGACGATCGCGGAGATGACCGAGGCGGCGATCCGCGTGTTGGACGCCAAGGACGAGCGGTTCCTGCTGGTCGTCGAAGAGGAGGGGACGGATAACTTCTCCAACTTCAACAACGCACCGGGCACGCTGGAGGCGATGCGTCGGGCGGACGCCATGGTCGGCGTGACGCAGAAGTACATCGCAGACCATCCCGCGACGCTGGTGATCATCGCGGCGGACTCCAACGCCGGCGGCCTGCTGCACACCCACGAGGGCGAGGACTTCAAGCAGCCGCCCGAAAAGCTCGGCCCGACCGAGAAGAACGGCTCGCCTGTCGACGGGATCGACGGCACGGGCACCGCCCCGTTCACCGCCAAGCCGGACAAGACGGGACGCGTGTTCAAGTTCTCGATCGTCTGGGCGACGAACTCCGACGGCGCGGGCGGCATCCTCGTCCGGGCCGACGGGATGAACAGCGAACACGTGCGCGGCTCGTTCGACAACACGGACATCACCCGCATGATCCGCCTGACGCTCTTCGGCGACGGCGCGTATCGCGACTGAGCCGGGCCGGTTCGCGTTGGGGCCCGTGATCGCGCACAATGGTCTTGCGTGAGACGCACGGAGGCCGACGCGTGATGCCGATCTACCTGCTGGCGACGTTCGGAGCGATCGACTGGGCGGTGCTGGTCGGGTACCTGCTGGTCATGGTGGCGATCGGCACGGTCGTCGGCCGACGGCAAACCGATCGCGACAGCTTCTTCCTGGGTTCGCGGCAGATGCCCACGTGGGCGGTGGCGATGAGCGTGATGGCCACGGCCCTGAGCGCCGCGACGTTCATGGGGGCGCCGCAGGAGGCGTTCGAGGGAGACCTGACGTACCTCATCCTCAACCTCGGCGGGATCATCGGCGCGGTGATCGTGGCGCTGCTGTTCATCCCCGCGTTCTATCGGGCGGGCACGACGACGATCTACGGATATCTCGGTCGACGGTTCGGCGGACCGGCGATGATCGGCGCCAGCGTGATGTTTCTGTTTGGAAGATTGTTGGCGTCGGGCTCACGCCTGTTCATGGCGGGCATCGCGTTCGCCATGATGCTCTACGGCGACTTGGCCCCGGCGCACCTGGTCCAGGCGATCCTGATCCTCGGCGCAGTCGGCACGGTGTACACCGCGGTGGGCGGCATCCGGGCGGTCATCTGGACGGACGTGCTGCAGATCGTGATCGTGGTGGGCGCGGCGGTGCTGACGCTGATCCTGCTGATCGACAAGATCCCGCTGTCGATCGATCAGATCGTGGATGCGCTGCGGACCGGCGGCGAAGACGGCCAGAGCAAGCTGCGCTGGCTGGACACGTCAACCGACCCGAGCAAGAAGTCCACGCTGTGGACGGGGCTGATCGCGATCGTGTTTTTCAACATAGCCAGCTACGGCGTCGACCAGGACCTGGCGCAGCGGATGCTGACCTGCCGATCGGCAACGAAGGGCTCGATCTCGGTGGTGACGGCGATCCTGGCCAACATCCCCGTCACGTTCCTGTTCATGGTGATCGGGCTGCTGCTGTTTGTATTCTACCACCAGCCGGAGCTGATGGGTGAGATGGCGCCGGCCGACAAGCTCAACGACTCGCGCAAGGTGTATCCGCAGTTCCTGTTCCACCATCTGCCGACGGGTCTGGCGGGGCTGGCGATGGCGGGGTTGTTTGCCGCGGCGATGAGCAGCGTGGACTCGGCGATCAACGCGATGGCGTCCACGGCCGTATCGGACGTCTACCAGCCGCTGCGGGGCGGGCGAGACACGGGCAACGACGATCGGCGGGCGCTGCGGCGGTCGCGCGCCGCGGTCGTGATCATGGGCACGCTGCTGACGGGCTTTGCGCTGGGGGCGGTGGCGGTGTACGACGAGGAAAACGACACGCTGATCAGTTTCGCGTTGTCGATCATGACGTTCGCGTACGCGGGGCTGCTGGGCGTGTTCCTGACGGCATTGCTGACGCGACGCGGCAACAGCGCGACGGTGATCGCGGCGTTGATCGTGGGCGCGGCGGTCATTTTGGTGTTGAAGCTGGACCCGATGGCGTGGAAACTGGCGTGGCCCTGGTGGATGCCGATCGGCACGGCGGTGAGTTTTGCGGTGTGCGCGGCCGGCCGACCGATAGATACAGGCGGAGAGAACGCGTCATGAAGAACTTTGCACTGCTGTTTGTGGTGACCGCCTCGCTGATCGGGTGTGTGTACAGCTCGTCGCCGGCCGAGGAGGCGGCGGCACGGGTGGATCATCCGCCACGCACGGTGGGGCTGTGGGTGACGCGGTGGGACTTCACCGAGCCGCACCACGTCCGACAGATTATGGCGGACGCCAAGTCCGCGGGGGTGACCGACGTGTACTTCCAGGTGCGCGGCCAGGGCGATGCGCTGTACCGCAGCCGGCTGGAGCCGTGGAGCGAACTGCTTTTGACCAACGGGCGGACCGACCCGGGGTTCGATCCGCTGGCGGTGGCGATCGAGGCGGCGCACCAGCGCGGCATGCGGCTGCACGCGTGGGTCAATGTCATGGCGCTGTGGAAGGGCACCGCCCCGCCGCGCGACCCGCGTCATCCGTACCACGCCCGGCCCGACTGGCGGCTATACGACACCGAAGGCCATCCGCAACCGCTCAACGACCACTACGTCTGTTTCAATCCGTTGCGTGAGTCGGCCCGGCAGCACATCATCGCCGTGATCGGCGACATCACCAGCCGCTACCCGGTGGACGGCGTGCACCTGGATTACATCCGTTTCATCTCCGACCGGTTCGACGCGACCGCGGGCTACCCCGCCGACCCGCTGAGCCACAAGCGGTTCCACGCCGCGACCGGCCTGGACGCGAAAGACAATCCCGAAGACTACAACCGGTACATCGCCGGGCGGATCACGTCGCTGGTCGAAGCGATCGGCAGGCGTGTGAAGGCGACCCGCCCCACCGCCACGCTCTCCGCGGCGGTCTGGCGGAACCCGACCATCGCCCGCGACCGGTACCAGCAGGACTACGAGCTGTGGCTGAAGCGCGGCCTGCTCGACGCGGCCATGCCCATGGCCTACACCACCGACGACCAGCAGTTCGACGCCGACCTGCGCCAGGTCCTGGCGATCGGGACCAACACGAAGATCTACGCCGGCATCGGCATCTACAAACACGACCGCCCCACGCAGTGCGTTGCGCAGATCGTCCGCGCCCACGCGCTCGGTGCCGACGGCGTGAGCCTGTTCGCCTACGAATCCCTGTTCGAAAGCGCCAACCCCCTGCAGGACAAGTCGCCGGAGGCGCGGGCGCTAAGGCGGATGCGGTTGAATATCATCCGGTCCCACCTCAACCGGGCCATGGATGATAAGCTGTCGCCATGACAGACGCTGGCGACCTGCGACTCGGCATCGACATCGGCGGCAGCCGCATCAAGGCGGTCGCGATGCGCGGCGACGCGGTCATCGCGCAACACACCGGCGACCCGTATCAACAACCCACCCTTGATGCGCTGACGAGTGCGCTGCGGTGCGCCGTTGATACGCTGGGAACGGATGAGAAGCCGAGCCGCGTGGGTGTGGCGGTGGCGGGCGTGTTGAACGAACAGGGACAGGTCATCGCGGCGGCGAACCTGGGATGCCTGGTCGGCCAAGACCTCGGTGCCTGGTTGCATGACACGTTGGCGTTGCCCTCTGTTCCGGGGGTTGTCACCGATTCACTGGCGGCGGCACGTGCGGAACACCGGGCGCAGCCGATCAGCGGTCGGGCGCTGTATCTCTCGATCGGCACGGGTGTGGGCGGCGTGGTGCTGGACGATGGCGAGCCGATTCAGATCACGCGCGGCACGCCCGGCCACCTGGGTCACATCGACGTATCGGGTGGGGAGGCCGACCCGCCGCGGGATGGGAACGGTGCGGTCGGCACGCTCGAGGCTTACCTGGGTACGGATCGGTTCGAGACGGCGCTGGTGCGCGCGTTGCGTACGTACCTGGCGATCTATCGGCCCGATGAGATCGTTCTGTTGGGTGGTCGCGGAATGGAACTCGCTGAGCGGTGCGATGAACTGCACACACAGACACAAGAAGGTATATCGATCGCCGCCCCACCGCGTTGGGTGCTGCGATGTGGGACGCTGGGCCCGTACGCCGCGGCGATCGGCGCAGCGCACGCCGGCCACGTGATGTCAGACGCCGCCGCCCTTCCGCCGGACCGGGCGCACGTCTTGACCGAGCAGCGCAACTCGCGTTCGACGACCCTCCACGAGATGTCGACGCGTGATGTGGTCGAACTGATTAACTCAGAAGACGGCTCGGTGGCCCGAGCCGTGGCGGACGCTACGGATACGATCACCGCGTTTATCGAATCCGCCGAGCCGCGTTTCAGCGCGGGGGGCAGGCTGATCTATCTCGGCGCGGGCACATCGGGGCGATTGGGCGTGCTGGACGCGTCGGAGATGCCGCCCACGTTTCAGACCGATCCTGACCGCGTCGTCGGCCTGATCGCGGGGGGCGACCGGTCGCTACGCCGATCGAGCGAGGGACTGGAAGACGACCCGCGCGGCGCACACGCGGCGCTGGACCGGTTGAATCTCACCGAACACGACAGCGTGCTGGGCATCGCGGCCGGCGGGACGACACCTTACGTGCTGGGCGGATTGACGTACGCAAAACGGGTCGCGCCGGGGGTGAACGCGGGGCTGCTTTCGTGTTCTCCGATCGAGCAACCGACGGGGGTCGATCACCTGATCGTCGCGGCGACCGGGCCGGAGCTGGTGACCGGCTCGACCCGCATGAAAGCGGGCACGGCCACGAAGCTGGTGCTCAACACGATCAGCACGACTTTGATGGTGCGGACCGGACGCGTCTACGAGAACCTGATGGTGGACGTGCGAGCCACCAACGCGAAGCTGCGCGACCGGGCGGCGCGGATCATCACGACCCTGACCGGTCTCGGTCGCGACGAAGCGTTCGACCTGCTCGATCGCGCGGACGGCGAAGTGAAGACCGCCATCGTGATGCATCGGTTGTCGCTGGATGCCGACGCGGCGCGCGATCGACTCGACGAACACGCCGGCCGCGTCGCTGAAGTCTTGCGTCAACATCATGACTGACACCCTCAACCATCTCGTGCTGCTGCCCCGCCCCCATCGGATCGACACGACGGGCGGCGTGTACACAGGCGACTGGAAACAGGTTGACGAATCGATCGAACCCGCCGACTTCGATCGGGCTGAGTCGTACACGCTTGAGCTGAACGGTGAACGCGTGACGCTGGCCGCATCGGACTCGGCCGGTCTTTTCTACGGCCGACAGACGCTGGCGCAGCTGAAACGCCTGGCCGAACGCGGTTTATCGATCCCGAACCTGCGTATCACGGATCGGCCTGATTTTGCGGTGCGTGGCGTGATGATCGACATCAGCCGGGACAAGGTTCCGACGATGGCGACGCTGCGCCAGACGGTCGGCCTGTTTTCGTCAATGAAGATCAACCAGCTCCAGCTCTACACCGAGCACACGTTCGCTTATACGGGCCACGAAGACGTCTGGCGGGACGCCTCGCCGATGACCGCCGACCAGGTGCGAGAGCTGGACGCGTGGTGCCGCGCGCATCACATCGAGCTGGTGCCGAACCAAAACACGTTCGGGCACATGGAGCGATGGTTGAAGCACGACCGGTATCGGCCGCTTGCGGAGTGTGCGGATGGCTGGATCGATGCGTTGGGTCGGCATCGCCCGGCCGGCACGCTGAACCCGACCGATCCGAAGTCGCTGCAACTGATCGAAGCGATCTTGCCGGAGTTGATCGCGTGTCACAGCTCTAAGCAGATCAACGTCGGCGGGGACGAGACGTACGAGTTGGGCCAGGGTCGCAGCAAGGCGGTGTGCAAGAAACGCGGCAACGGCGCGGTTTACCACGAATACCTGCTGGGCGTGCAGCGGATCGTCAAACAGCACGGCTGCACGATGCAGTTCTGGGGCGACATCGTGTTGGAACACCCCGAGCTGGTCGCGGAGCTGCCGCGTGATCTGATGGCGATGGTGTGGGGTTACGAGGCCGACCACCCGTTTGACGAGCAGTGTGCGCAGTTTGTCGAGCGCGGCGTGCCGTACTGCGTGTGTCCGGGCGCGTCGAGCTGGAACACGATCGCGGGACGAACGGACAACATGCTGACCAACATCTCGTCGGCGGTCCGTGCGGGTCTTGAGCACGGGGCCGCGGGCGTGCTGACGACGGACTGGGGCGACAACGGCCACTGGCAGACGCTGCCGATCGCCTGGCCCGGTTACGCGTGGGCCGCGGCGGAGAGCTGGTCGGCGGGAAAGATGAGCCGGACGCGGCTGGCGGCGGCGCTGGACATCCATGTCCTGGGAGATCGAGCCGACGTGACGGGAGACGTCCTGCTGGACCTGGGCAACGTGTACCAGACGGTGGGCGCGACGACCCACAACGCCTCGGTTTTGGCGCGTGCGATGTACGAACCCGAAAGCCCCGCCGGTGACGGTGTGACACACGACACGCTGGCCGAAGCCAAACGGCAGGTCACCGCCGCGATCGATCGACTCGATGCGGCAGACATCACACGACCGGACGGAAAACTTATCCTCGAAGAGGTCCGATTGGCGGGCGCGATGCTGCGTCACGCCTGCGACCTGCTGTCAACGCGCGATGGCCAACCGCTCACCGCCCTGTCACACACACAACGCGCGGCTCTAGCCAACGACCTGGAGCCGATGATTGCGTGGTACCAGACCGTCTGGCTGGCGCGCAACCGCGAAGGCGGGCTGATCGACAGCGCCGGTCGTCTCAGGGGTTTGCTGAATCTCTATCGCGCGTCGTGAGGCCGTGTAAAACCGCCGACGCTCCCGGAGATGCCGGCGGCAATGCGTGTTCTTTGTTTTCAGGGCTTAAGCGCGACCGCGCAGGACCGCGTCGCAGACCGCGGCCAGCTCGCTGAGGCAGCGTTCGATCTGTTCCTCGCCCTCGGAATCGGTTACGGCGGACTCGAGGCTGCGTGACACGTTGGTCACCTCCTGGAATCCGTACCCACCACCGGCGCCCTTGAGCTGGTGGGTCAGCGCCGCCAGCTGCTCGATCTCGCGCTCGCGCCAGGCCGACTCGATCGCGGCGAGCCGCTCCTGCAACTCCTCGATGAACATCTCCACCAGCGGCGCGAACGTGGGATCGTCGGCCATCTCGCTGCGGATGGGGGGCAGGCTGGGATCGGTGGCGTTACCAGAGAACTCATCAGACATCGCGGGACCTCTTTCGATGATTGACGTGCGCACAAACACCCGTGCTGTGCTGCAGGAAAGATCGGCCCGATGCGCGCGGCGATTAAGCACAATCCGTCAATTCAGGCGGGAAGTAGGTCCGAAAACGCGGGTGCGTTATTGCGACTGGCCGAAGCGGCGTTCGACCGCTTCGAGAACGAGATGCAGGATCAGGCCGTGCGCTTCCTGGATGCGCGCGGTCGAATCGCTGGCGACGATCAGCTCCCGGTCGGCCAGACCGCTGAGCCTGCCGCCGGTCTTGCCCAGCAGCGCGATCGTGTGCACTTTTTTCGCCTTGGCTGCCTCGACCGCTTCGTTCAGACCGCTGCTGTTGCCGCTGGTGGAGAAGATGACCAGCGCGTCGCCGGGTCGGCCCAGCGCCTCGACCTGGCGTGAGAAGACGGCGTCGTAGCCGAAGTCGTTGGCGATGCAGGTCATGGCGGTGGAGTCGGCCACGAGCGCCACGGCCGGCAGGGGCTTGCGCGGCCCGTCGAACCGCCCCACCAGTTCCTCTGCCATGTGCAGCGCATCGGCGGCGCTGCCCCCGTG
>JANQJT010000002.1 GCA_028281485.1 Phycisphaeraceae bacterium | reverse complement strand
GACGGGGGCGTCGGGATCAGTCGGCACTGTTGGAGGGCGATGCGCTGGATTTCTGGCGTGTGGAGCGTGTGGAAGGGGCGCGGCTGCTTCGGTTGCGTGCGGAGATGAAGCTGCCGGGCCGTGCGTGGTTGCAGTGGGAGGCGGTGGGGTGTGAGGACGGGGGGGGATCGGTGTTGACGCAGCAGGCGATCTTTGAGCCGAAGGGGTTGTTGGGATTGGCGTACTGGTATGCGCTGTATCCGTTGCACGGTTTGATTTTTGGCTCGATGGCGCGGGGGATTGGGCGCCGTGCGGAGTGCGAGAGGACGTAAAAAAAAGCACCGGACCGTGATGGGCCGGTGCTTGTGGAACTTGGAGGTTGGAGACTTAGCTGCGACGGCGGCGTTGCGCGAGGAGGAGGCCGCCGATGCCGATGAGGGCCAGGGAAGCGGGCTCGGGCGCGAGGGTGAGGGTCATGTCGTTGTTGGCCGGGTCGACGGAGTCGTAACCGAGGACAAAGTACTTGCCGCCGACGGTGAGTGTGGCCAACTCGGCGGCGAGGGCGTCGAGGTTTGTGACGTTGGTCCAGTCGAGGGTGTCGTCGATGGTGGGATCGATGCGGGTGCCGTCGATGGCGAAGAAGCCCTGGGCCATCTTCTTGCCGAGGTTCTTGGTGCCGTCGGTGTTGTTGGTGGTGGTGATGAGGCCGTCACCGACTTCACCAACCCAGTTGAAGTCGCCGTCGAAGCCGGCGGAGCCGCGGAGGGCGTTGGCGGCGGAGAAGGTGAGGTCGCCGGAGGTGAAGAGCACCTCGGCGCTGTTGGAGTCGATGCGGATATACGGAGCGGAGACCGTGGTGTTGCCGGTGATGGACATCTGACCGCTGTTGTTAATGTCCCAATCGGCGGAGATGGTGACGTCGGTGTTGTCGAGGGTGAGGGCGCCGTCGTCCCAGAAGTCGAGCTGGGCGGTGACGACGGTGGAGTCGGTGATGGAGATCGAGGACTGGTCGTCGATCTGGAAGATGCGGCTGACGGTGAGTGTCGAGCCGTTGGAGATGTCGATGGTGCTGGAGCCGAAGACCTGCAGGTCGCCGCCCTCGTCGGCGCTGCTGACGGAGTCGAGCTGGTTGACGGTGACCGATGAGTTGGAAACCACGAGGGAGGCGGTGTCGGTGCCGCCGTTGTCGCCGAGGACCAGGGCGTTTCCGGTGTTGTTGCCGCGTGTGAACTGGGCGGTGGAGTCGGTGATCGTCATCGAGGCCTGGTCGAGGAGCTTGGTGGGGAGCCAGAGATTGGCGTAGAGCTTGACCACGGCGCCGTCGGTGATGTTGACGACGGTGTTGTCTTCGAAGTAGGGGACGGCCGAGCCGTAGCCGGGGTTGCCGACGCCGGCGGCGAAGTTGTCGATGACGTCGCCTGCGCCGATGTTGAAGGTGTCGTCACCGTTGAAGACGGTGTCGGCGTTGGCGTCGGACATGTAGTTGTAGATCTTGGCGTTGCCCGATCCGGTGAACTCGTCGGCCGCGACCTGGCCGGGGGTGGCGCTGACCGTCCAGTTGGCGCCGGCCCAGTCTGAGTCGGTGGTGCCGTCCCAGTCGAAGGTAGCCGCCGAAGCAGCGGGAGCGACGGCCAGCATCGCACCGATCGTACAGAGTCCGAGAATGCGTTTCATCAGAGACCTCCTAGAAGTAGAAATACGCAATTAAGTTCTGCGTCAGTCAATCGCGACAACGTCACCGCGATCTCGGCTCCGGCCCTCTTCCGCTGTGTCTCTCTTCCCGGAATGCGATTCACGGCCTATGAGAGGCCTGTGTAGGTAGAAAATGCCACGTTACAGGCTGCGTCGCAACTCGAATTTACGTAAAAACAGAAAAAGTTTGCTTTAACGCCAGGCCTCATATATCAGATATAGATATCCAGATAAATGTTGTGTTTTTATGACTAAAAACGCGTATTTCTGATGGATTGCGCCGTCCCCATATCGTTGCGAAAAAATCGAAAATGCGACAGTGCGGGCTATTTGTTGAGGAAACCGATGGTAGATTTCAGGATGCGTTCGTGGATTTGTTCGCATTCAGCGGCATCGGTGGCGTTTCGGATGTCATCGACGTTGGCGTTGCAGAAGACGCAGCCGAGGTGGTTGAGATGGAAGTCGACGTAGTCGTGCCATTCGGGATCGAGTGTGCCCAAGACGTATGCGCCGAGTGTGGAGCGTTTGGGGCAGCTGGGGCGTTGGGTTTGCCAGATGTCGCGGAGGATGGAGTCGGCGTTGTCTTCGGTGCGCCACAGGTCGGCTTCGGTCTGGTTGTAGTCGGGGCCGACGAGCTGCTGGGTGCGGGACTTTAGGCGTTTGACGCAGCGGTGCTTGAAGGAACGTACGGTGGGCTCGGGGATGTCGAGCATGGCGGCGATGTCCTTGGGTGAGGCGCCGCAGTAGAACAGCAGCTCGGTGAGCTTGATGGAGCGGAAGTCGGGGGTGGCCTTGAACTCGTCGATGAGCTCGACCAGCGCGGTGGTGATGGCCTGGGCCTGGCGGGATTGTCTTTCGTTGTCCTTGGCGTACCAGCTGGCGCCGACGACGGGATCGACGGCTGCGATGGCGGCGAGGGTGAGGCCGTCTTCGGTGTCTGAGCCGAGCGTGTCTTCGAGTCGGCAGAAGTGGATTTTCTTGCCGCGCATCTGATCGATGATTTTTCGGCGGAGGATGACGAAGAGGAAGGTCTCCAGGCCGCACTCTCCGCGGAAGCGGGTCAGGCCGGTGAGGCAGGAGATGAAGGTGTCCTGCACGACGTCTTCGGCGGCGGTGTGGTCGCGGAGGCGTTGTCGTGCGAAGGCGAGGAGTCGGCCGTGGTATCGCTGGACGAAGTCTGACCAGGCGCGTTCGTCGCCGGCCTGGACCTGCTGGAGCAGGAGTTGGTCTGCCTTGTTCAGTCGGTTCACGTGCGTCCCGTAGGGATGGGCCCCGACCGAATCGGGGCGCGGTTAGGCGATGAACATCAGCATGATGCCGGCGGAGACGAGGCCGACGATGATGAGCATCGTTGAGATCGTGCCTCGATAATACCCTTTTGTGACGGCGTTGAGAATGACGTAGATGACACAGATGAGTGCGATGAGCAGTGCGGTGGCGGCAAAGGCGGAGCGCCGGACGGTTTCGTGGTGCGAGGCCTCGGCGACGGCTTCAGCGTTATGAACCTGTGTCCAGGAGAAGAGCTGTTGCCGCGTGGTCCGGTCGCTTTGGATGGCGTAGGCGGCGCGGTAGACGTCGGCGTAGGGGCGTTGGATGTGTTGGATGAAGTGTTGGTCCTTAAGCTCTTCGAGGGCGAGTCGGTTTTGCACGGCCTGGTTGATGTGGTGTTGAGGGATGTCGGGATTGGCATGTTGAAGAGATCGGACAAGTTGTTGTCTGGCGGCTTGCTTGAGGGGAACCAGGGCCTCGGCGGATGAGGCGTAGTGCTGGGGGCTGAAGACGACGATCCATCCCTTGTTGCGGTGCGACAGGGGATCGGCGACCCAATCGACGTGGCGGAGCTTGACGATGGCGGCGTGTTGCTGCTCGGGGGTGGTGAGTGTGATGGCGAGGTCCATCGGTTCGTTGGGGGTCTCGAGTTGGCTGGGCTCGAGCAGCGACCGGATATCGAGCGTGGCGTTGAACTGCGGGGCGTCGTTGAGATAAACCGTGATGTTGGCGTCCAGCATGGACAGGGTGTTGCCGATGCGGGCGTGGAGGGCGCCGAGGGGAGGTTCGGGTGCGGTCGGAGAGGTATTGGTGACGTTGACATAGATCGGGGCGTCGTCGATGTCGGCGAGGTGTTCGGCGGCCCATGCGGCGACGGCGTCGACGAGATCGGTTTCGGAGGCGTAGACATCGGCCAGGCCGGGCGCGGGGGGCCAGGCGTTGGTGGAGGCAACGAGAGGGGCGGGGGCGATCCATGGGGCGGTGGGTTCTGCGATCGTGCTGTTGGTGGCGAGGCGCTGATATGGTTCGCCTTTTTCGTCGTGGGTGTTATTGCCGGAGTTAGTTGATACGGTGGCGGTGTCGCCGAACTCGACGGGTTTTGACATCTGATGCGGTGTCGACCGCAGGTTATAGAACAGAATCACGGGCACGATCAGCAATACCAGGATGCCACCGGTGACGGCGAGGGGGATGCGCGCCTTGGGGTATTTGACGACGACGAAGATCGCCGCAGCCATGGCGACGAACAGGACGAGGATGAGCATGAGTCCAACGGGTGCCATGATGATTGCCTTGTCGGTATGCATTAGGTGAGCGTTTCCCGTGCGTAGGCGCGGCGCCGGCGTCGCTGGGCGCTGGGCCAGGCGATGAGGACGAGCGAGCCTGCGAAGAAGACGGTTCCGAAGAAGAGGGGCTCGCCGTCACGGAAGCTGTCGAGGTAGTTGTTGGCGGCGGTGGCGGCTTGCTGTCCGGTGAACTCGGCCCATCCCCTTCGGGGCTTGTTGTCGTTGATCATGAGGAAGGCCATGGAGAACAGGAAGCAGGCGGCGAGGACGCGCATCATGTGGAGGAAGCCGCTGCTGCGGCGGGCGAACAGGAGGGTGACGCAGGCGAAGAGGATGAACCCGAAGACGCCGATGAACAGGAGCTTGGCGGTGAGATCGGGCCAGTCGCTGCCGAGTTCGCTTGAGAGTTCGCCGGGGGCGAGGATGTGTTCGAGGAAGCCTGGCGCGGCGAGGATGACGGCGGCGGCGGCGGCGGTGGCCAGGAGGAAGGCGAGGTAGCCGAGCACGGCGAGCAGTGCGGAGCCGACGGAGGCGGCGGCTTCCCAGC
>JANQJT010000333.1 GCA_028281485.1 Phycisphaeraceae bacterium | reverse complement strand
GACGGGGTGTTGTTGGATCAGTCCGAGTCCGATGGTGTGTCGGACCCGGCGGAGTTGATCGCCGATCAGTGGCGGTGGCTGATCGCACACCGCTACGACCGCGACCCGGTGGATCGCAAGTCGGTGATCGCGTGTTGCCAGGCGGCGCTGCTGTCGTGTCGCACGGGCCAAAGCGAAGACCCGCAGCGGCTGCTTCGCCTCAGCGTGTAGCGCGCACGGAAAACCGGGCGCCCGTCGTGGACGCCCGGGAAGGGGGGAGGGTAGGACTTATCGATGATGGATGGTGACGGTGGAGCTGTGTCGTTTGACCAGCAGCTTCAGCGCGATCGTCGAGTGCTGTCGGTCGCCGGCGTCGATCGCGCGGTGGACGAGCGTCGCCGCGTTGTGGTGGTGTCCGAGGATGTGCTGCATCGATGCGGCGAGGATCAGGTCGTCGGTGGAGCCGGCGCGGGTGTAGGCCTTGCGCTCGAGTCGGTGGGACTCGTTGGCCAGCCGGTGACGCAGGCGCGGGTTGAGGGGGATGCGCTGCAGGGCGGCCGAGTCGTGGATCAGGGCGCGACGCATGATCTGTGCGGCGCGGGCGTCTTCACAGAGTAGCGCGTGGGCCAGGGCCAAGCCGACCTTGGGTTCGCCGCGGTGCGGGTGGTGATTGACACGGTTGGCGAAGGCGTTGCGTGCGGCGGCGGCGCGGCCGTCGGTCAGCAGGCCCCAGGCATCGACGCGATGGGCGTGCACCGGCGGGCGATGGACGACGACGGGGCGCGGCGCGCAGCGGTAGGTGTGGGGATAGCTGCGGTGCCGCAGGGGGTAGTGTGAGTAGTGGCGCGGCCGGTAGTGGTCGTAGCGGTGTGTGCGATAGCGGTAGGGGTTGTAGTACGAGCGGTGATGGTGACCGGCGCGGCCGGCGGAGATGGAGATGCCGCGGTCGCTGTCGATGTGCAGGCGGAAGCGTGTGTCGTGGTGTCGGCTGTGGTGAGCGCGGTCGCGGTGGTGTCGGTCGCGTGGACGGGGCGGTCGGTCGGATTCGCGCCGGTTGTGGTGGTCGCGGTCGTGACGTGCGGTGACGCGCGGTCGTCGGTCGTCGTCGCGGTCGCGTCGGCGCCCGCGGTCATCGTCGGCGTTGGCCGGCTGTGCGGCGGGCAGCGCGACGGCTGCGGCGAGGATCATGGTAGCGGTGTGGGTGCGTGTCATGGCGGGTTCCTTTCTCAAGTTGCCCGGGAGGAGCGTGCGTGTCGGTCGGCCCGCTGCCCCCGGGCGTGGGGGCTTTCGCTGTCCACTTACTAGGATGCGCACGGACAGCGGATTACTCCGTTTGCCGCAGCAATTGCATCCAACGGGAGCGTTTGAACGCGCGTGAGATGTAGAGAAAGGGGTGTGCAGAAAGTGCAGGGATTTACAGCGCGTTCGTGAGCACGAGCACGGCGACGACGATCGCCAAAGCGACGCGGTAATAGCCGAAGACCTGCAGGCCGTGCTTGTTCAGATAGGCGACCATCCACTTCACCGCGAGCAGCGCGCTGGCCAGCGCGAAGAGCAAGCCCACAGCCAGCGAGAGGGGGGAATAGGTTTCGAGCATGTCGTCGCCGTGCTTGAGCGCGTCGTAGACGGTGGCGGCGCCGAGCGTGATCAGGCCGAGCAGGAAGCTGAACTCCACGGCTGCGGCGAGGCGCAGGCCCACGAGGACGCCGCCGACGATGGTCACGAGCGATCGGCTGACGCCGGGCCACATGGCGATGCACTGGGCGAAGCCGATGATCAGGGCGAGTTGCCAGGTGAGCTGTTCGAGTGACTTGCCCTTGTGGGGGTCGCGATCGCCGCGGCGTGTCCAGCCGACGATGAGGATCGCCATGCCGCCGACGAACCACGCGGCGATGGTCGGCCACATCCCCCAGCGGTCGCCGCCGAACAGGTACGCCTTGACCCAGTCGTTGATGAGCAGACCGATCACGGCGGCGGGGATGAAGCCGGCGAGAATATTAAACAGCAGTTGTCTGCCTTCGACGTCGCCCGTGAAGCCGCGCAGCGCCTGACGGACGCGGCCGAAGTAGAGCATGAGCACGGCGATGATCGCGCCGGCCTGGATGCAGATGGTGTAGGCGTCTGTGGCGTTTTCGATGCGTTCGCGCGTGTCGGGGTCGGCGCCGGCCGGTGCGCCGATGCCCATCGCTTCCTTGGCGAGGATCAGGTGGCCGGTCGAACTGACGGGCAGGTACTCGGTCAGTCCTTCGACGGTGCCGAGCACGGCGGCCTTCCAGAGGGGCATGTCGGTCTGCAGCGCGGGTGTTTCTGTGGGTTCGACGAGGGGTGTCTCGGCGATCGTCGGTTCGGTTTGGGCTGAAAGGGAGCCGGCCGTAGTGCCGATAAGAAGGCATACAAGAATGGCGAGCGGGCGTGTCATGCGATCTCCATCGGCAAAAGAAGTGTGAGCAGGGTACAGGAAAGGGGATTTTGTGTACCTCAGAGGCGATTTTATTCATCCAATCATCCGCATGAACGGATGAATTGAAGCTTGCCAATCAGCCGATTCGAAGCCATAATATCCCTAAGGCCGCGAGCGGGAGTCGGCCGAGCACGGAGTCCAATGCCTTGTCCAACAAGTTTTTAGAACAACTCACCCGGCGGGTGCTCTATCTCGATGGCGCGATGGGCACGCAGATCCACGCGCTCGATCTGGACCTGGAGACCGATTACCTGGGCAAGGAAAACTGCACCGAGGTGTTGGTGCTGACCCGGCCGGACGCGATCCAGCAGATTCACGAGAACTACCTGGCGGCCGGCAGCGACGCGGTCGAGACCGACACGTTCGGCGGGATGCCGCACGTGTTGTGCGAGTTCGATCTGCAGGACCGGTGTCGTGAGATCAATCGGCGGGCGTGCGAGATCGCGCGGGCGGCGTGTGACAGGTATTCGACGGAAGACAAGCCGCGCTTCGTGATCGGCTCGACCGGTCCGGGCACGAAGCTGATCACGCTGGGGCAGATCGACTGGGACACGCTGTTTGCCAGCTACCGCGAGCAGGCGTTGGGTCTGATCGAGGGCGGGGCGGATGTCATTTTGCTGGAGACGTGTCAGGACTTGTTGCAGGTCAAGTGCGCGGTAAACGCCGTGGTCGACGCGATGGCGGAGTTGGGCACGCAGCCGGCCGTCACACCCGAAGACGATGGCGTCCCCATCATGGTGCAGGTGACGATCGAGCAGCAGGGCACGATGCTGGCGGGTACGGACATCGCGTCTGCGGCGGTGGCGCTGTCGGGATTCCCGATCTGTTCTTTGGGCATGAACTGTGCGACCGGTCCGACGGACATGGCCGAGCACATCGAGTACCTGGCGAAGCACTGGCCGCGTCACATCAGCGTGCTGCCCAACGCGGGGCTGCCGACGCTGGTGGAGGGCGAGACGGTTTACCCGCTCGGCCCCGAGTCGTACGCCGAGGTGATGGCGCGGTTTGTCGAGCAGTACGGCTTGAACATCGTGGGCGGGTGTTGCGGCACGTCGCCGGCGCACATCGAGGCGCTGGTCGCGGTGGTGAGGGATCGCGCCCCCACTAAGCCCGACAAGCAGCCGCTGCCGGCGGCGACGACGTCGCTGTACACCGTGACCGATCACGACCAGGACATGTCGCTGTTGAACGTGGGCGAGCGGTGTAACGCGTCGGGCAGCCGGGCGTTCAAGCGGCTGCTGGAAGCGGAAGACTGGGACGCGATGGTATCGCTGGCGCGCGACCAGGTGCGTGAGGGATCGCACGTGCTGGACGTGAACGTGGACTACGCCGGTCGCGACAACGCCGCGGACATGTCGATGATCGTGCACAAGTTCGTGCGACAGGTCGACGCGCCGCTGATGCTTGACTCGACCCAGCCTGCCACGATCGAGGCGGGGCTGAAGCAGGCGGCCGGCAAGTGCATCATCAACTCGGCGAACCTGGAAGACGGCGAAGAGAAGTTCGCCGTGATGTGCCGGCTGGCCAAGACGTACGGCGCGGCGCTGGTGCTGGGCACGATCGACGAAGACCCGGAAGAGGCGATGGCGCGCACGGCCGACCGCAAGCTGTCGATCGCGCAGCGGATGCACGACCTGGCGGTGAACAGGTACGGGCTGGCGGAAGAGGACCTGTTCTTCGATCCGCTGGTGCTGCCGATCTCGACGGGCATGGACAAGGACCGGCGCAGCGGGCTGGAGACGGTCGAGGGCGTGCGTCGCATCGCGGAAGCGCTACCCAACTGTCAGATCACGGTGG
>JANQJT010000268.1 GCA_028281485.1 Phycisphaeraceae bacterium | reverse complement strand
CCCGTAAGCCGGGTCGCCCGCCATCGGCTTGTACGCCTTGGTCGCCTCGGCCGCGAGGATGCGCCGCTCCGCCTCCTTCACACAGCCCAACACCGGCGTCTTGCCCGCCGCGTCCTTGTAGATGCCCACACCCAGGTTGATCTTCCCCTCGCGCGGATCGGCTACAAACGCCTCGGTCAGGCCGAGGATCGGATCGGGCGGGGCCGCTTGAACGCTACCAAACATGTCGAAGTTCTCCGCAATCGGGTCGCAAGAAGGTAAGCGAAACCCACCCCCTTGAAAAGCCAACACCCCACTTGTGACCTCAAAATCACAGACACCCACCCCATCTTGTCCTTTTCACTGGGCTTCCCTGCCGGGAATGTTGTATTCTGATTGATGTCTGACGCCGCCTCATCCGCGGCCAAATCCAACGGGAATCAGAGAAGAGGGTTCCGGGCTTCTGGATCGCGATCGCGCTACCGATTGTCGGTCCACCATGTCTATCGCATGCAAGGAGATTCACCATGTCCCACCGCTTGCCGATCCCTACCTGCGGCACGCTCATTTTGCTGCTGACCACCGTCGCCCACGCCAACATGTCACTCGGCTTCCAGGTCTCCGGCCAGGTCGACTTCGAAATGGTCGGCTTCGGCCAACCCGGACAATCCTTCGCCAACGGCAACCTCACCTTCACCAACGTCATCCCCGGCTCTACCGTTCTCTTCGCCGCGGTCTACACCAACGACTTCGCACCCTTCGGCGGAGGTCAATCCAACATCTCCATCACCGATCCCTTCACCACACCCATCCTCACCGCCAACAACGTCAACCCCACCAGCCAGGACCCGCCCACCACGCCCTCCAACTTCGGCTGGGAAGTGCCCCTCGCCCCCGTCCTCGTCCCCGGCAACGGCACCTACGGCATCAGCTTCAATCCCTCCCAACTCCTGCCCAACCCCTCCACCAGCCAGATGCACGGCGCAGGAATGATCATCGTCTTCTCCGACCCCTCCCTGCCCCAGCAGACCATCACCGTCATGCACGGCGCCGAATACCTCGACGGCCAAACCCCCGCCAGCCCACACGCATCCCAGTCCGTCTCCTTCCCCGAATCCGGATCCAGCACCATCGGCGCCGGCTCAGGCACACTCACCATCCTCACGCTCGGCGACGACGCCAACGACCCGCCCCCCAACGCCAACGAAACCGTCGACTTCAACGGCAACACCGTCCACTCCATCCTCGATGGCAACCTCGATCCCATCTCCAACACCTCCTCCATCGTCTCCGCCCCCGTCACCACCGTCGCGGGCCACAACAACAACACCGCCACCGTCAACGCCGGCAGCGACATCTTCGGCTGGCACGTCGCCGTCCTCGAATCCCCCATCCCCGAACCCGCCTCACTCGCGCTGCTCACACTCACCGCGCCCCTGCTGACGCGCCGCAAGAAAACCGCTCAACACTGATCGCACCCACCCGGCCATGGCTTGACACACCCCGCCGACAACACAAACATCCGCTGGTCATCGGTGTCGTTGTCGCGCACCGATCCGCACGAAGAGGCCGCACCGCGCGATGCTCAGACGACGACTCACAGACTGGCTGCAGCACGTCCGCGGCTCGATCTACTGGCGCCGTCGCGTCCACAGCGCTCACCATCGCGCCCTGCCTCACCTCATCATCATCGGCGCACAAAAATCCGGCACATCCAGCCTCTTCAACTATCTCGCCCAGCACCCTCAACTCCACCCCTCTTGTCGAAAAGAGATCCACTACTTCGATCGCTACTTCTCACTCGGCCTTGACTGGTACAAAGCACACTTCCCCCAACACGACGCGATGCAACAAAACGACCTCGCCTACGAAGCCTCACCCAACTACCTCTGCGACCCATACGCCCCGCAACGCATCTTTGAACTGCTCCCCAGCGCCCGCCTCATCGCCCTGCTCCGCAACCCCACCGAACGCGCCATCTCCCATTACTTCCACGAGAAAAGGCACGGCCGCGAAACCCTATCCATCATGCAAACCCTCGCCGAAGAAGAGCAACGCATCGCCGCCCACAACAACTCAAACAACACCAATCCCTTCCGCCGCTGCTACAAGCTGCGCGGCCGATACCACGAACAACTCCAACGATTCCTCACCCTCTTCCCTCAACAACAACTGCTCGTCATCAACAGCAACGACCTGTTTTCAGACCCCGCCGCCGTACTTCACAAAACCTTCCGCTTCCTCGGCGTCGACGATTCCTTCCACCCCCACAACCTTCACCCACACAACGTCGGCTCCAACACCCACAAGGTCGAACCCGAGGTCTACAACTACCTCAACGACTACTTCCGCCCCCACAATCAATCGCTCTACGACCTGCTCAACCGCGACCTCGGCTGGTAACTCATTCCAAACAAAAACCCCGCGCCGCTGCACGGGGCTTAAATGCACGTAATGAACGGACGCCACTCCAGGAATGACTTCCTGAACTTCCGGGGGCTAGTCGCGGCTTGCGCCGGACACCAGCATCGCGTAGTACAACAGGTTCAACAGCGCTCCCACCATACCCGCCACGTACGTCATCGCCGCCGCACCGAGCACGCTACCGACCACCGCGTCTTCGCGATCGGTCACCATGCTCAGACTCAGCAGACGCTCGCGCGCCCGGCTGCTCGCGTTGAACTCCACCGGCAGGTTGATCAGTTGGAACAACACCACCAGGGCGAACAGCATCACGCCACCCCAGGCGATCGGGATACCCACGTTCGCCTTCATAAACATGTTTAGCGCCAGGCCGATGAAGATCACGATGAAGCCCAGGTTCGAGCCCAGCCCGGCCAGCGGCACGATCGCGTTGCGCACGACCAGCGGGCTGTACCCCTGCGCGTCCTGCAGCGCGTGTCCCGCCTCGTGGGCCGCGATGCCCAACGACGCCAGCGAGCGCCCGTCGTGTACCTCCGGGCTCAGGCGCAGCACCTTGTTCCGCGGATCGTAGTGGTCGCTGAGAA
Organism: Phycisphaeraceae bacterium; assembly: GCA_028281485.1. Taxonomy (GTDB): domain Bacteria; phylum Planctomycetota; class Phycisphaerae; order Phycisphaerales; family Zrk34; genus JANQHD01. The sequence continues at coordinate 2,301 of JANQJT010000268.1, read as the reverse complement.
AACCCTGCACGCGTTCGACGCGCACGCCGGTGATCCCGTCGGCTTCCATGATCTGTCGCGCCGCCTGAGCACCCGTCATGCCCGTCGAGCTGGCGATCTGCGAGCCCTTCGCATACGCGCTCTTCAAACGCAGCTGCGCCCAACCGGCCAGCAGCAGCGTCGGCAGCATCACCCAGAGGATGTAAGTCATATCAAAGTAGAAGAAACCCAGCGTCGTCATGGCAATCGCTCCTTCAGTCTCAATCCGTCGCCTGTCATACGCACATCATCGGTCGCGGTGCGTCTGTTTCGTCCATTTTATCGCAATCCGCGTGCCCCTGTTAGACGCCCGAAAACGCCCGAGGATTCGCACCAAACCTGCCAAATCGGCAAAACCTCGTCGCAGCCGTGCTGATACGGCGCTTCAAACAAGTTCTGTCACATTCGCTTGGAACCCGCTCAGTTGCCTTCCACGCGGTTCAGCCCGTTCAACGCCGCCACGCGGTACGCCTCCGCCATCGTCGGGTAATTGAACGTCGTGTTCACGAAGTACATCAGCGAGTTGTTCGGCGCCGGCTGACACATGATCGCCTGGCCGATGTGCACGATCTCGCTGGCCGCCTGACCGAAGCAGTGGATGCCCAGGATCTCCAGCGTCTCGCGGTGGAACAGCAGCTTCAACATGCCCGTCGTCCGACCCATGATCTGCGCGCGGGCCAGCGACTTGAACTGCGCGTGACCCACCTCGTAAGGGATCTTCTGTTCCGTCAGCTCGCGCTCCGTGCAGCCGACCGAGCTGATCTCCGGGTTGGTGTAGATGCCGTTGGGGATGCTGTTGATCAGGCGCGACTCGCACTCGCCCGTCGCCAGGTGCGTCGCGGCGAATCGGCCCTGATCGTAACTGGCAGACGCCAGACCCGGCGGGCCGATCACATCGCCCACCGCGTAGATGTGCGGCTGCTCGCTCTGGTAATTCTCGTTCACAAACACACGCCCCCGCGTGTCCGTCTCGATCCCCGCACGCCCCAGCTCCAGCCCCTCGGTGTTCGCCGCCCGGCCGTTCGCCCACAGCAGGATATCCGTCCGCAGCTTCTTGCCCGAGTGCAGATCGACCACCACCTCTCTCTCGTCAGCGTACACCGAGTCGAACGTCTCGTTGTGGCGGATGATCGTGCCCATGTCGCGCATGTGATACGCAAGCGCGTCGATGATTTCGTCGTCGAGAAACTCCAGCAGCTTCGCACGCGTGTTTACCAGGTTCACCTTGATGCCCAGGCTCCGGAACATCGACGCGTACTCGCAGCCGATCACGCCCGCACCGTACACCGTGATACTCCGCGGCGTGTAACTCAGGCTCAGAATCTTATCCGCGTCGAAGATGCGCGGGTGATCGAAATCCACACCCTCCGGACGATAAGGCCGAGAACCCGTCGCGATCACGATGTGCTGCGCGCTGATCGTCGTCACGCTGCCGTCCGGCTCGACCACCTCCAGCGTGTGCGCGTCGAGAAACGACGCGTCCCCGCTGATCACCGGCACGCTGTTGCGCTCGTAAAAACCCTCGCGCATCACCACCTGTCGCTCGATCACGCTGCGCGCCGTGCTCAACAGGTCCGGCACATCGATACGCTGGTTCAAACCGCCGTTGGTCAGCTTCTTGAACACCGCGTTCTGCCGCAGCTCGCCGGCCATCTGGATCGCGTGCCGCAACGCCTTGCTCGGGATCGTCCCCCAGTGCGTGCAACCACCGCCCACGCGCGCGTAACGCTCTACCACCGCGACGTCCTTGCCGATCTTCGCCAGCTTCATCGCCGCGCCCTCACCGGCCGGGCCGCTGCCGATCACGATCGCATCGTAATCAAACTCACTCATCGTCCTGCTCACCTGATCATTTAGAGTCCGTCCAACACACTCATGACCCAATATCGGCCCAAAACATACCCACCAACAACCCGTACGACAATCATTTCCCCCGCGCTGGACGACCCGCCCCCCATCCGCTAATTTACCTGCACCCCGATGTCCGATTTTGGTTCTGTGACAAGGCAGTAGATTCTGTGAAAGTCGCAATAACGACCGAAACGTATCCCGGCGAAAAGCGTGTTGCACTGGTCCCCGCGTCCGTCCCCCCGCTCATGAAGCTGGGCCTGGACGTGCACATCCAGAGCGGCGCCGGACTCAAGGCGGGATTCACCGACGAGCAATACTCCCAGAAGGGCGCCACCGTCACCGCTGACCGCACCGCCCTCCTCGCCGGCGCAGACATCGTCTGCCAGGTCCGCGCCTACGGCGCAAACCCGGACCGCCGCGCGGACGGCCTGA
>JANQJT010000264.1 GCA_028281485.1 Phycisphaeraceae bacterium | reverse complement strand
GCGGGGTCGACGGGTTCGTTGAGCCAGGCGACCTCGAAGTTGTCGGCGGGGTTGGGGTTTTGGGGTTGTGCGTTGTGTTGTTCGAAGCGGTCGGCGTAGGCCTGGGCCCGGGCGGCGATGTCGTCGGCGGGGGTTGTGTGGTAGGGGCGGTCGGTGGGGCGTTGGGTCTGGGGGGAGGAGGAGCCGATGGAGACGCAGCCTGCGAGGGCGGCGGCGACGAGTGTGATGAAGAGGGGTCGAGCGGAATCGAGAAGAGTGGTCATGATGCCTCCTGCATCGTGGCGTGGGCCTGTTGCGACGGATCCTCCGTCGTTCGATTCACTTCGTTGTGATCGGCGAGTTGGTGCCGATTGGTTGAAAGTTTAGCGGACGGCGGCGGTGAATTGAAGGGCAAAAGTTTCGAGATTGCGTCTGGCGGAGGCGTAGCCGGACTTGGCGCGTGCGTCGAGGTCGGTGATGCGTGCGAGGGCGCGGGCTGCGCCGCGTGGGCCGAGCTTTCGGGCGGCCTGGATGAAGGGGCGTTGGCGATCCTTGGGCCAGATGCGGAGGGTCTTGCAGATTTCGAACTCGGGAGCGTTGGTGTCGAGCATGGCGGCGGCGGTGGCGAGCTTTCGGGTGAGGTCGGCGAACCAGTGGGCCATGAACTGCTCGTGGTGACCGGCGAGGTCGATGAGCTCGGAGAGCTTGGTGATGGCGCGATTGGGGTCGCCGGAGAGCAGGGCGTCCTGGATGTCCCAGGCGTCTTTCTCGCTGGATCGTCCGACGAGTGCTTCGACGTCGGGGATATCGATGGGTGTGTTTTCGGGTGCGGCGACGGCGAGCTTGGCGAGTTCGGAGTCGAGTCGGCCGAGGTCCGGGCCGAGGCGTGCGACGAGGTGTTGCGCGGCGGCGGGCTTGATGGCGGCGGCGTGGTGGGTCTTGGCGCGGGCGACGACCCAGCGTTCGGCGACGGATTCGCTGACGCCGTCGCAGGTGACGACGGCGCCGATCTTCTCGATGGCTTTGTGGATGCGCCAGGACTTGTTCCACTTGGTGACGCGGAGGACGAGTGTGGCGATGTCGACGGGGTCGTCGGCGTAGCGTTCGAGGTTTTCGCGGTGGTTGGTGACGAACTTGTCGGCGGATTCGACGACGACGAGTTTGTACTGCTGCATGAGGCCGAAGCTGCGGAGTTCGTCGAAGACGTCGGCGGGCTCGGCGCGGTCGCCGTCGAGGCGGAGGGTGTCGACGTCGTGTCCGTTGGATTCGATGGCGTCGCGGAGGGTGTGGAGGTGTTCGCGCTGGAGGAAGGGGTCGTCGCCGTGGAGGACGACGAGGCGTTCGGCGCCGGTGAGTGCGGCGGGCTTGGCTTTGGCGGCGCGTTTGGCCATGGGCGGATTGTAGCAGAGGGTCAGGCGCCGTTGGGGATGAGCAGGGCGACGGCGTGGCAGGCGATGGCTTGGCCGGCGCCGATGGCGTCGACCTTTTCGTGTGTCTTGCCCTTGAGGTTGACCTGGTCGATGTCGCAGCCGAGGAGGAAGGCGATGTTCTTTCGCATCTGGTCCTTGTGGGGAGAGAGCTTGGGGGATTGACAGATGACGGTGATGTCGATGTTGCCGACGGTGTAGCCGTGCTGTCGCATGATGCGGTCGGCCTCGGCGACGAAGGCGCGGGAGTCTGCGCCTTTCCATTGGGGGTCGTTGTCGGGGAAGAGCTGGCCGATGTCGGGTTGTGCGAGCGCGCCGGTGATGGCGTCGGTGACGGCGTGGTAGACGACGTCGCCGTCGGAGTGGCCGGCGGGTCCGCGGTCGTGATCGAGGGTGACGCCGGCGACGATCATGTCGTTGCCGGGTTCGAGACGGTGGAGGTCGAAGCCGTGTCCGATGCGGGGGTTCATGGTGTTGTGTGTCTTTCGTGTGCGGCGTGCGTTTGTTCTTCTTTGATTGTAGCGGGCGTGGGTGGTGGGGTCAGATGATGTCGAGGATTTTGAGGAGGGAGCCGATGGCGATGGTGGAGCTGGCGAGGCCTGCGACGAGGTTGGTGACGAGGGGGTTTTTGTTGGAGAGGGTCTTGGTGAGCCAGTTGAGGAAGGTGAGGATGAGGAACATCATGGTGGCCAGTGCGAGTGCGGAGCGCATGTTTTTGTCGTTGGCGGGGTCGGTGTACTTGGCGTAGAAGACGAGACAGGTTGCGGCGACGAGAGGGATGTAGAGCAGGGGATGGGGGAGGCGTTGAGCGGGGGGCGTCGTGGGTTGTGGCGGGGGTGTGTCGGTCATGGGAAGTTGTGTTTTACTTGAGGCCGTATTCTTTGAGTAAAAAGAAGTGGTTGTATCCGTATCCGATGCGGAGGGGGCGGTCATGATCTAGCTAAGTACCCATATATTGGCAAAAAGCAATTCCAAATTCGCTTGTTTGGCGGCTCCATCAAGATCTGGGAATAGTGATGCAAAATTTATCCCCATGATATTAAGGTCGAATAAGGCTTTTCCAACTTCGCTGCTAGGAAGAACAAAGCAAGACAGCGAATCTTCCGGGACGTGTTTGTCATAAAATTCAATGACGTCAATGCAGTTAGGGTGCGAGAGTTCGGTGAACACTCCAAACTGCGCGCGTTGCCTGTGAAAGCTGTCGAGACGATTTGCTACAAGTCGAATATCTTTATGGTTGTCTAAACTGGAAGATGGAAGTGCCCACACATTTACATCGCTTGTTGGATATTTAAATAAACGACCTGTCTGGCCAGAAAAAATTCCGGGACTCGTTTCTTCAAGCACATCAATGCACGCGAAAAAAGTCGCCACGTATGGGTTGTGTGTCCAATCCAATAAAGGACTCAATAAACCGTGATGGCGTGCAAGACATAGCCAGTCATCACTATCCATGCCAGATGTACTTACGCTAGGTAGGCCGCGCGCATAATCTTGAAACTTATGAAGCCTATCCGACAAATCTTGGGCATGAGCATCTCTGATGTTGTCGGTTGGATTCTTGACTAAACGGTATCTAAGCGATCTTTCCCAAGTTGATTGCAATGTAAGCCATTGTGATGATTGGCCGCGGAAAAGAAAGGATGCGGAGTCATTGTCAGTTAATTGTGTTCGTATGGCATCAATGAAACTGAGCCACGTCTTGCATTTGTTTAGGATTACTTTGTCACTCATTTCAGGCCGTATTCTTTGAGTTTTCTGTAGAGGGTGCGTTCGCCGATGCCGAGCATTTTTGCGGCTTGTTCGCGGTTGCCGGCGGTGAGCTTGAGGGTGTTTCGGATGGCTTGTTTTTCGATCTGGTCGAGGCTGAGTCCGGCGAGGGAGCCGAGCTGCTTGCCGTCGGATTCTGAGTCGGCGCGGATTTCGACGGGGACGTGTTGGATGTCGATGCGGTCGTCGGTGGCGACGAGGATCATGTTCTGGACGATGTTCATGAGGCGTCGGACGTTGCCGGGCCAGTCGTGTTGGGTGAGGGCGAGCATGGCGTCGTCGGAGAAGGTGGGGGCGGTGCGGTCGAGGCGTTGTGCGTAGTGGGCGGCGTAGTGTCGGAT
>JANQJT010000255.1 GCA_028281485.1 Phycisphaeraceae bacterium | reverse complement strand
CGCCAGGCTCGCCAGGTGGCACAGGCGATCGGCGGCACCGTGGTCGCCGTCGATCCACTGGCCGCAGACTATGTCGACAACCTGCGCCGGGTCGGTCGCGAGTTTGCACAGGCGCCTACGCCTTGAGCCCGGTTATCGATATTGGCGCGTTGAACTTCTCCTACGGCAGCGTGCCGACGCTGTCCGGGATCGATCTGCAGGTCGACGAAGGCGAGTTTCTCGGCATCGTCGGTCCGAATGCCGGCGACATCGCGTTCATCTCCCGCTACGTGAGCCGGGTCGCCTGCGTGAACCGGACGCTGGTCTGTCATCGTACCGATCCGGTCAATAGCGGGGTGATCCAGGAGCTTTACGGGGAAAACGTGCGCATGATCGCGCACGTGCGCTAATCCCCATCGATCACCATGACGACCTGGCTCGAAGCATTGTCGCAACACGCCTTCCTGCAGACCGCGGTCGCCACGGCATTGCTGGCGGGCGCCGTCTACGTGCTATCGGCAACCTTCAGGCAGGCCCTCGACCGTCGCCGCGCCCGATTGGCCGTTGCGCGCCATGGGCCCCGGGAAGCGCTTCGTGACTAACAAAATGGTGAACCGGGTAGTGGAGCGCGCTGAGGTCCTGTGTCGCGAGCGCGGCGTGCGACTGACCGCGCAACGCAAGACGGTTTTGCGATTGCTGTGTGCCTCGGACAAGCCGATCAGCGCCTATGAGTTGCTGGATCAGATGCACGGTGTCGTGAAGAACCCCGCGCCGCCAACCGTCTACCGGGCATTGGACTTTCTGCTCGAGCAGGGGCTGGTGCACAAGCTCGAAAGCCTGCACGCCTTCGTCGGCTGCACGCACCCGGATCACCCCCACGCGAGCCAGTTCCTGATCTGTGACGAGTGCGGCGAGGTGACCGAGGTCGAGGATGCCAGCGTGGCCGAGAGCCTGCGGGCCGCGGGTCAAGTCCTCGGATTCCGTGCCAAGCGGCCGATCGTCGAGGTGCTGGGAACCTGCGCGCAGTGCGACGCGAAGCGGGATCAGTAGGCCGATGCTGCCCTAATCAGATCAGGGCACAGCGAATATCGTCAACCCACGTGAACAGGAGATGTAGACCATGTCCCTCAAGCAAACCCTTCTGTCTGCCGCGCTGGCCACTCCATTGATGCTCATCGGCCCCTGGTCGTCCGCGGAAGAGAAGCACGACCATGATCACGACCACGATCAGGAGCATCGCCAGCATGGTGCCCACGTTCATGGCATCGCCGCGCTCAACTTGGCACTCGAAGGCAACGAGGTACAGATCGAGCTCGATAGCCCGGCGGCCAACATCGTCGGCTTCGAGCATGCACCCTCATCCGCGGACGACCACGCGGCCTTGGGCAAGGCGGTCGCCACGCTGAAAGACGGCGACCGGCTCTTCAAGTTCAATGACGAAGCGGGTTGCCGTATGGAAACGGCGACTGTCACCTCCGAGTTGCTTGACGAGGAACACGAAGAGCACGCGGGGCACGCGGAAGAGGAAGGGCACGACCATGAGGAGCATGAGGAGGAGCATGAGCATGGGAAAAAGGACGAGCATGAGCACGCGGGTGAGGGCGAAACCCATTCGGACATCGACGCCACGTATCACTTCGAGTGTGACACGCCGGACAAGCTGGCGCAGCTGACCGTCGAGCTGTTCGAGGCCTTTTCGGGCCTGGAGGAGCTCAAGGTCCAGTACGTGATCGAGACCAAACAAGGGGCCGCGGAGCTGACAGCGAAGGACCACGTCGTCAAGTTCTGAACGGTGCGTCCTTGCAACAGCCCGGTCCCGCCGCGTCTTGTGGACCGGGCCCCTCTTGAACAATCGGAGGTCGGCGAATTGGTCATCGACGTAAAGGGGCTGGAGTTCCGCTGGCAGCCGGGCGCACCCATGGTGCTGGCCATCGAAGACTTGACGGTTGCCCCGGGGGAGCGTCTGTTCATCAAGGGTCCCAGCGGCAGTGGCAAGAGCACGCTGTTGAGCCTGATCTCGGGGGTGACGACGGCTGCCGTCGGCTCGGTTCGGGTCATCGACCAGGCCTTGGAACAGCTCGGCGGTGTCGAGCGTGACCATTTTCGTGCCGATCACATCGGCTACATCTTCCAGATGTTCAACCTGATTCCGTATCTCTCGGTGGTCGACAATGTGACCCTTCCCTGTCGGTTCTCGGTCCGCCGCCGCGCCACGGCACTGTCGCGGTCCAAGGGTCTGGACGCGGAAGCCAGACGGCTGCTGCAGCACCTCGACATGGATCATCCCGACCTCCATCAGCGGGCGGTCACGACGCTGAGTGTCGGCCAACAGCAACGCGTGGCCGCCGCCCGCGCCTTGATGGGCTCGCCCGAGCTGCTGATCGCCGACGAACCGACCTCCTCTCTGGATTCGGATCGACGCGAGTCGTTTATCCGACTGTTGTTCGACGAATGCCGCGAGTCCGGCGCGACGCTGGTGTTCGTCAGCCATGACGCCTCCCTGGAGCACCTGTTCGATCGGACCGTCGACCTCGCCGCCGTCAATCGCTCGGCGCAGCACGCAGTGGGGGTTTGAGCCATGGCGATCTTGTCTCTGGCTTGGAAGAGCCTTTTGAACCGGCGCTTCACGGCGCTGCTGACGGTGATTTCCATTGCGCTGAGCGTCACCCTGTTGGTGGGTGTCGAACGGCTGCGCACCGAGGCGCGGGCGAGCTTCGCCAATACCCTGTCGGGCACGGACCTGATCGTCGGCGCGCGCAGCGGTCCGGTGCAGCTGCTGTTGTACGCGGTGTTCCGCATCGGCGATGCGACCAACAACATCTCCTGGCAGAGTTATCAGGACATCGCTGCACATCCCAAGGTTGACTGGACAGTGCCGATCTCGCTCGGGGATTCCCATCGCGGGTTTCGCGTCTTAGGGACGACCGCTGCCTACTTCGAGCACTACCGCTACGCGCGCGATCGCCGGTTGGCCATCGAGGAAGGGCAGCCGTTCGCCGATCTCTACGACGCCGTACTCGGTGCCGAGGTCGCGGAAGAGCTCGGTTATCAGCTCGGCGACGCGATCATCGTTGCCCATGGTGCCAGCGATGTCAGCTTTGCGCGGCACGACGACAAACCCTTTCGCGTCGCTGGGATACTGGCGCGAACAGGGACGCCGGTCGATCGCACCGTACATGTCAGTCTCGAGGCGATCGAGGCCATCCATGTCGATTGGCAGAGCGGTGCGCCGATTCCAGGCATGTCGATCTCGGCAGAGCAGGCCAGAGCGATGGACCTGACCCCGAAGGCGATTACCGCCTTCCTGGTCGGCCTGAAGTCGAAGGTCGCGACCTTCCAGGTACAACGCGACATCAATGAGTACCTGGAAGAACCTTTACTGGCGATCCTGCCTGGGGTCGCGCTCAGCCAGCTCTGGAATCTGATCGGAGTCGCCGAGAACGCCTTGCTGATCGTCTCGGCCTTCGTGGTCGTTGTCGGACTCTTCGGCATGCTGACCGCACTCTTGACCAGTCTCAACGAGCGACGCCGAGAGATGGCCATCCTGCGCTCGGTCGGCGCGCGACCCGGACATGTGTTTGCGTTGATCATGGGCGAGGCGGGGTTCCTCACGCTGCTCGGCGTTCTTTCAGGCATGGCATTGCTCTACCTGTCGCTGATCGCGGGACAGCCAATCATCGAGAGCCGGTTCGGTATCTTCGTCCCCATCGGTGGTCCGACGACTTACGAATGGATCCTGCTCGGCGCCGTGGTCGCCGCGGGTTTTCTGGTCGGCAGCATCCCCGGCTATCGGGCCTACCGCTTGTCTTTGGCCGATGGATTGTCGGTGCGGATCTAGTACCCCGTTTCACCTTATTTTGCATGCTCAGAGCCCCCCAAAGGCGCCAA
>JANQJT010000230.1 GCA_028281485.1 Phycisphaeraceae bacterium | reverse complement strand
GCTTGAGGGGGACGTATTGGCTGTGGTAGATCGGTTGCCAGACGACGCGCTGGATGTGATCGGGCTTGGTCTGGATCTGCCAGGGCTGATCGGGCTGGTCGTTGGGTTGTGTGAAGACGTTGCCGCGGAGGATCTGGAGGTTCTCGTTGGGCATGCCGACGAGGCGTTTGATGTAGTTCTCGGTGGGGTCGCCGTCGTACTCGTGGTTGGCGGCGCTGGGGTTCTTGAAGACGACGACCTGCCAGCGCTCGGGTTTGGAGAAGGGGTAGACGTACTTGAGGACGAGGATGCGGTCGCCGGGTTCGGTGTAGCGGTTGGCGATGGAGATGTCGCTGGCGCCCATGGGGCTGGGCATGCCGTTGGTGGCCCAGTAGCGGAGGTTGTGGTCGGTGGCCTTGGGTGCTTCGATCTTGAAGGGGTAGCCGGACTGCGGATCGGTGACGGAGATGTGTTGGCCGAGGAGCGTGGGGGCCATGGAGCCGGTGGGGATGACGAAGGCTTCGACGACGAAGGCGCGGAAGACGAAGGCGAGGATGAAGGCGATGATGATCGACTCGAAGGTTTCCTTGATGGAAGCGAACGAGGTGTCGTCTTGTTTTTTCGGTGTGTCTTCGGTCATGGGGGTTATACGATGGTGGTGCGGTCTCGTTCGGTCGGGGCGTGCGTGGTTCGTATTGGAGCGGGGCGTCATTGTAGCGGTAAAGCGTTGGGCGTGTTTTTAGGGGATGGATCGCATGGCGACGTGGCGTGAGAGTCGGTTGATGTGTGACGAGGCGGCGTGGGGCGAGGGCGCGTCGTCGATGGTGGCGGACCAGTTGGAGCGGCGTGGGGTGCGGGACGAGCGGGTGCTGGCAATGATGCGACGGGTGCCGCGTCACCGATTCGTGTCGGCGGGGCTGCGGGGACGGGCGTACGCGGACGCGGCGCTGGCGACGTGTCACGGCCAAACGATCAGTCAGCCTTACGTGGTGGGTCTGATGACGGAGATGCTGGGCGTGGGCGAGTCGGATCGCGTGCTGGAGGTGGGCACGGGCAGCGGGTATCAGTCGGCGATCCTGGCGGGGCTGGGCGCATCGGTGGTGAGCGTGGAGCGCAACGCGGCGTTGGCGGCGGGGGCAAGGGGGGTGTTGGCGGAGCTTGGGATCGGGAACGTCGTGGTGCGTGAGGGGGATGGTTCGTTGGGTTGGCGGGCGGATGGGCCTTATGAAAGGATCATGGTGACGGCGGGTGCGCCGGACGTGCCGATCGCGTTGTGTGAGCAGTTGGTCGATGGGGGAAGGATGGTGATCCCGGTGGGCCGGCGCGGTGAGCAGGTGTTGGCGAAAGTGGTGCGCCACGGCCAACGGTTTGAACGTTACGAGGGGATCGGCGTGCGGTTCGTGCCGCTCGTCGGTGAGCAGGGGTTCGGTTGAGCGTGGAGGGTTCGGGGGTCAGGTCCGGGGGTCAGGTCCACTTGGCGGGATCGAAGGTGTCGGCGACCTCGGGCGGGATGCGCTTGGGGCGTTGGGTGTCGGCGTCGACGTAGGCCCAGACGGTGAGGCCGTCGGCGATGGGTGCGTTGTCCGCGTTTCGGATGAGTTGGTAGCGGCGCTCGGCGGAGACTTTTTTGATGGAAGACGGCCAGGTGTAGAGCGTGAGTTCGTCGCCGAGCACGGCGGACTGGTGGTAGTCGATCTCGTGTCGTTTGACGACGAACCAGGAGCCGATCGTGTGGTAGGCGTCTTCGTCGTAGCCGAGGTGCTTGGAGTGGTGCCAGGCGGCGCGGCTGAACCAGCGGACGACGGTGACGTTGGACACGTGCTGCAGCGCATCGATGTCGTTGTCGGTGACGGTGAGGTGGAGCTGGAAGGCGTTGGTGGGCGGCGGGTTCATGTCAACAGTTTACACGCGGTATTGGGCGGCGGGGTCGTCGTCGGGGGGTGATTGTGTGTGAGATGAAGGCGGAGATGGATTGGGAGATTCCGGGGGTGGGGGGGCGTCGAGTTGGGGATCGATCTCTTTGAGGTATTGCCAGGAGTAGATGCCGGTGTTGTGGCCGTCGGAGAAGGTGATGCGGATGGCGTAGTTGCCGACGAGCTCGGCGTCGGTGGCGGTGATGGGGCCTTCGTGCGCGGCGGAGGCGGGGAGGACGGTGAGCGGGTTGCGGGCCTGTTCCTTGCGCAGCTCGCGCATGTCGGCGGCGGGTGAGTTGGCGCGGAGGTAATCGATGGGGTAGATGGAGGTCGAGCCGTCTGACCAGGTGATGGTCAGGGCGGCGTCTTTCTTGAGGTCGAGGTGCTTGGGTGTGGGTGTGTTCATATCGGTGCTATTGTAGAAAGACCTCCGCGTGTGTGCGGAGGCCTTTGAGTTGGTGTTGGTATTTTTGAGGGCGGGGCGTGTTATCCGT
>JANQJT010000217.1 GCA_028281485.1 Phycisphaeraceae bacterium | reverse complement strand
ACCAGCCCCAGCGCGGGGTAGGCCATGGGTTCGACGTCCAGTGCGCCGGCGTAGAGATGGGCGCGGACGTGATCGACGCCGATCAGCGGCTTGCCCAGCGACCACGCCAGGGTCTTGGCCGCGGCCACGCCCACCAGCAGCGATCCGATCAGGCCGGGCCGATGGCCCACGGCGATCGCGTCGATCTGCTGGAGTGTCACGCCGGCTTGCTCGAGTGCCTCATCGATGACGGGGAGGATCTTTTCGATGTGAGCCCGGCTGGCGATCTCCGGCACGACGCCGCCGAACTTACGATGCAGGTCGTGCTGGCTGGCGATGACGTTCGACAGCACATCGCGACCGTCGCGCACGACCGACGCGGCGGTTTCGTCGCAGCTGGACTCAAGACCGAGAATCAAGACCCCGTCGCTCACGGCATCGCTTCCACCGGCTCGAGGGCTCTGCCTTCTTCTGCCGTGTCGAGATCGATCGCGGCGTCCGGATCGGTGTCGCTGTCTGCGTTGTCGTCCACCGCCACGACCGAGTCGTCTTCGACCTCTTCCTCACGGAGCAGACGGTCGATCTTGTCGAGCTCTTCGTCGATCTTCTCGATGCGTTCGAAGTAGGCGTCGCGGCCCTCGACCAGGTCGTTCTTGCGTTTCAGCAGTTCCTGCACGGTCGTGTCGTTGGGGCCGACCTCGATCCACTGACCATCGTTGACGCGTGCGAGGATGGTCTCCAGGCCGCGCGCGAGCTGCTTGTCCTTCAGTTCCTGCTCGATCCAGTCGGGTGATATGGCGGCGTGGCCGTTGTCTTCCTGCTCGCCGGCGGGGCGGATGATGTCGCTGGAGCGGCGGATCTCCATCATCTCGACCTGCTCTTCGTGACTCATGGCGACGTAGAAGCCGTCGGACGGGTCAACACCCCACATCGGCTCGCCCTCGCGTTTGTGGATGTTGCTACCGTTGGGTAGGTAGTAGTAGCTGGTGGTGAGCTTGACGCCGCCGTTGCCGCCTTCGAGGGGGATGATCTGTTGCACGGAGCCCTTGCCGACGGTGCGCGTGCCCAGCAGTATGGCTCGCCCGTTGTCGCGCAGCGCGCCGGAGAGGATTTCGCTGGCCGATGCGCTGCCCTCGTTGATCAGCACGAGAAGCGGGAAGTCGTCGAGCGTGCCGGAGGAGCGGGCTTCCCACTTGCGCTCCGGGCTGCGGCGACCCTTGGTCGAGACGATCACGCCGTCTTCCAGGAACAGGTCGCTGATCTCCACGGCGCTGGTCAGCAGCCCACCGGGGTTGTAGCGCAGGTCGAGGATGAGGCCGCGCATGCCCTGGGTCTCCAGCTCGTCTAGTGCCGCGGTCAGGGCGTCGTAGGTTGGCTCGGAGAACTGGGTCATGCGGATGTAGCCGATCCGGTTGGTCTCATCGAGCATGTAGTTCCAGTGGCCGGTCTCGTCGCGCGTGGCGCCCTTGACGGTCTGGATCTCGATGCGGCGGCGCGTGATGGTCAGGTCGCTTTCCTTGCCGGTGGCCTTGTAGCGGACGGTGAGGGTGACCTGTGTGCCCTCCTTGCCGGTGATGCGTTCGACGGCCTCACGCGAGGTGAATCCTTCGAGCGATTCGCCGTCCACAGCGAGGATCAAGTCGCCGGCCGAGAGACCGGCCTTAAATGCGGGCGAATCCTCCAGCGGCGAGACGATCTCGATGTAGTGGTCTTTTTCCCTGATCTCCGCCCCGATGCCCGTGAACGAGCCCTCGGTCTGCTTGTTGAAGCTCTCGAGCTGTTCCTGTGTGAAGTAGACGGTGTACCGGTCGTCGAGCGAGTCGATCATGCCGTCGATCGCCCCCAGCAGCATCTCTTTTTCGTCGGGCTGCTCGACGTAGTTGGTCACCAGCTCGTGACGGATGTCGACCAGTTGAGCGAAGAACTCCGTGCCGGTCATGCGAGAGAAGACCGAGGGGCTTTGGCCCATGAAGATGCCGGCGAGGACCGCCAGCAGCAGGTACTCGGCGTAGAGGCGTCGCTTGGATCGCTTGGTCATGTAGAACTCCTGACACTACGGAATGGCGTAGCGGCACGGTGATTGTAGGCTGCGGACCGGGTCGGGCCAAACCTCTCGGCCGTATCGTGTTACGATGTACCGTCCGGGCCGTATGACAGGATAGACGTACAGAAATGGCTGATCTTCGCACGAAAGTTTCGGTGATCCGTGAACGGGCGGTGCTGGCCGCGGCGATGCTGCCGGACCTGGCGCTGGACCCGCGCGACCCGCTGGCGGAGCTGCGCAGCCTGGCCGACACCGCCGGGGCCAGCTGCGTGGCGGAGATGCTGCAGGTGCGTCAGCGGCCCGACGCGTCGACCTTTATCGGCAAGGGCAAGGTCGACGAGCTGGCGGAGCTGGTGAAGATGCACGATGCCCACGTGGTGATCTTCGAGAACGACCTGTCGCCAGCCCAGCTGCGCAACGTCGAGCGGGTCACCGAGTGCAAGGTGATCGACCGCTCGGAGCTGATCCTCGACATCTTCGCCACCCGCGCACGCACGTTCGAGGCGAAGCTTCAGGTGGAGCTGGCCCAGTTGGAATACACCTACCCCCGCCTGCGTGCGATGTGGAGCCACCTCGAACGTATCGCCGGCGGTGCGCCCGCGGGCATCGGGACGCGCGGCCCCGGTGAGCAGCAACTTGAGATCGACCGCCGCATCGTCCAGCGCCGCAAGGCCGAGCTGAAACGCGAGATCGAACGGGTCCAGTCGCGCAAGCGGCGCGAGGTGGCCCAGCGCAACACGGACTTCTTCACGCTCGGCCTGGTCGGCTACACCAACGCCGGCAAGAGCACGCTGTTTAACACGCTGACCGCTGCGCAGGTCTACGCCGACGACAAGCTGTTCGCCACGCTGGACACGCGCACGCGCAAGTGGGACCTGGGCGGGGGAGACGGTGTGATGCTGTCGGACACCGTCGGTTTTGTGCGACACCTGCCGCACCACCTGGTCGCCTCGTTCCGCGCGACGCTGGAAGAATCGATCCACTCCGACGTGCTGGTGATCGTGCTGGACGTGTCCGACCCGGACGCGGCACATCACCTGGAGACGGTGCACGAGGTGCTCGAAAAGATCGAGGCGGGGGATCAGCCGCGTTTGCTGCTGCTGAACAAGACGGACCTGCTGGAGGACAACACGGAGCTGCTGCTTTGGCGTCAGAAGTACCCCGACGCGATTCCGATCAGCGCATCGACGGGCGTGGGGACCGACGAGCTGGTCGAAGCGGTGCGCGGCATGCTGCGGCAGGGCGTGCACCTGCTGACGCTGCGGATTCCGATGCCCGACGGAAAGACGATCAACTTCCTGGAGAACCGTGCGGAGGTGCTCGATCGGCAGTACGCCGAGACGCACGTGGACCTGACGGTGCGCGTGGGGCAGCGGCAATTGGATCAGCTGCGTG
>JANQJT010000192.1 GCA_028281485.1 Phycisphaeraceae bacterium | reverse complement strand
CTTGAGGGGGATGGCCCTTGCCTTCGACGCGAACCTCTGCGCCGTTTTCGACGGCGCGCGGCACGGGCACGTCGATGCTCTCTTCCTTGCCGTCGGCGTCGCGCAGGTGCAGCGTGACCTTGCCACCCAACGCCGCGGTCGAAAAGGGAATCTGCACGGTGTGCAACAGGTCTTCGCCGTGAACGGACTGGCGCGTGTTGTGTGAGCGTGGGGCGGGCTCGGGCCGCCGGCCGCGCTTGCCCTTGAAGGCGTTGAACACGCGGTCGAGGATGTCCGGATCGTGGGCGCTCGGATCGCTGTAGGGGTTGTATTGGCTCTGTGTGGTTTTGCCGCCGACGCCGGGCTGGCCCTTGAGGTCGTATTCGTTGCGTGAGATCGGGTCGCTGAGCACATCGAAGGCGCGCTGAATCTCGGCAAACCGCATCTCGGATTCCGGATCTTCACCGGCGCTGTCGGGGTGATGCTCCTTGGCCAGGCGGCGGTACGCCTTCTTGATGGCCGAGGCGTCGGCATGCTTGTCGACGCCCAGGATGTCATACAGATCACGCGACACGATCGGCTCCGGTGGTTATCGGACAACCCTCCAACGGGCCGTCTATCATAACAGCATCGTACGCATCGGCCCGCACCATGAGCTCCCGACCTCGCTGAACTATCCCCGTCCACCTGCGGTATCATCCGGACTACCCCCATCGGACCCGACCCATGGCAAAAAAGAAAACCACAACCCGTAAAACCACACCGGCCCCCGACCCGGACACGAAAAAACGCGCCGGGCGCATCTACCGCAAGCTCGCCAAGGCCCACCCCGACGCCCGCTGCGCATTGGAACACCAAAACGCCTTTGAACTGCTCATCGCCACCATCCTATCCGCCCAGTGCACCGACGAACGCGTGAACATGACCACGCCGGGCCTCTTTGCCAGGTACCCCACGCCGCAGAAGCTGGCCAAGGCCAGGCAGGAAGACGTGGAAAAGATCGTCAAGTCCTGCGGCTTCTATCGCAACAAGGCCAAGTCGATCCGCGGCGCCGCCAAGGGTTTGGTCGACGACCACGGCGGCGAGGTCCCCGCCGACATGGACGCGCTGCTCAAGCTGCCCGGCGTGGCGCGCAAGACCGCCAACGTCGTGCTCGGCAACGCCTACCAGATCAACGAGGGCGTCGTCGTCGACACACACGTCAAGCGCCTGTCCAACCGCATGGGCCTGACAACGCACACCGATCCCGGCAAGGTCGAACGGGATCTGATGCCCCTGTTTACCCGCAAGAACTGGACCATGCTCAGCCACCTGTTGATCTGGCACGGCAGGCGCATCTGCCCGGCGCGCAAGCCCAAGTGTGACGACTGCCCGATCGCTACCGACTGTCCGCGGGTGGGGGTGGGGTAAGCGATGAACGATCGTCAGCCGCGCATCACCGCCATCAAGCCGACACAACGCGATCCTGCGCGCATGAGCATTCGCGCCGGCGGCAAGTACATCGGCACGATGTCGCACCGGCGCATCGTCGAGCTCGATCTGACGGTGGGAATGGCGTGGACAGACGACCTGGCCGATCGCGTCACGGCCATGCTCGGGGCCGATAAGGCGACGCGTTACGCGATGAACGCGCTGAACCAGCGCATGTTCAGCACGGGCGAACTGATCGATCGGCTCCGCCGACGGGGATACGAGGCCGCGGTGATCGACGAGGTCGTCGAAAAGATGACCGAGCGTGGTTTCCTCGATGATCAGGCGTACGGGCGATCGGTGATCCGTGCCGAGCGATCGCGCAAGCCGGCCGGGCCGCGGTTGCTGCGCTACAAGTTGATCCGAAAGAAGCTGCCGCGTGAGTTGATCGATCGATTGATCGACGAGGCGGAACAGGATCACGACGGAGCGGAGTCTGCGCGCCAGCTCGCCGAGCAGCGTTTGCAGACGGTCACGATGCAAAAACTCGAGCCCGCGGTCCGACGGCGCCGGTTGTATGGATTGCTCGCACGACGCGGTTTCAGCCCCGATGATATCCGTTCAGCGATGTCTAACTTGCCCGGTTTAACAAAAGAAAAGTCCCGCTGAGTTTTACGATCAGGCAATGCGTGGTGTATAATTCCAGTTGGAGAATAGGTAAGACATGAGACGCAAAATCATCTGGCTGTTCCTGCTCATGACGCTGGCGTTCTGGATCTGATCCGACACACGCCACTGCCTCTATTGAATAATGAAGGGGTTCGACACGACGCGTTGTCACGCGCGCGTCTGGCTTTGTCGGCGTTGTTTCAGACTCAGCGGATGTTCCAGATCGTCTTCAGTGTGTTCAGATCGCTGCGGACCATCTTCTGACCCTGGCCGAGATCGCGTTCGAGCAGTTCGCCGCGCGCATCGTATCGGCTGACCAGCTCCGCCAGGTCCGGCGCCGTTCGGCTGTGCACCACGTAACCGTCGAGCGTCGGCGTGACGCGGTCCGTGCGATAGGTGATCTTCTGCAGGTTGGAGTTGTACCAGTAAAACCCGTACTCGGCCGGCGTGTCGTGCGGCAGCACGCGGTGCAGAATCCAAGCGTCCGCCTGGGCCAGGTAGCCGTTCTGGGGCCGGGGGAACTTCAGTTCCTGGTCGGGTCGGCCCGCCTGGTAATCGATCACGACCTGAACGGTCGACAGCGTGCCCGAGCCCGTTTCCAACACGGTCTCGACCCGCTCGTTGGCCCGCTGGGCGACGACGGGTCGGCGAGACGACCGCACCGACCAGATCTCCTGCTCGCGATTTTTCTCGGGCCGGAAGTAGTCCGCGACGGTGTCGAATCGATCGGTTCCGATCTCCAGGTGCGTGTGGATGGTGACCTGCAGGCCCTGCCGGTTGTTGTACGTGCCGTAGCGCTGCTTGATGCGCATCCAGCCGATGTCCTGCTTGTCGCGCATGATGCGGAAGAACTGTTCGGGTTGAACCGATGCCACCTCGTCGCGCGGGTTCAGCGTGCTGCGCCACTGGACGCTGCGCGCGATCGCCGCGGCACGCATCTGTGAGAGCTTCTGCTGGTCGGCGATCTCCATTGAGCCGAGCACCGCTTCAAACGTGGGTCGCAGAAGCTCGGCGTGGGCGCCGCTGCCGTTCAGTTCGACCACCGCGTACGTGGTCGGCGCGATCGCCACGATCGCCTGACCGAGTAGCAGGTCGTGTTGGCCCGCCGCCTGGAGCCGGTAGTACATGATGCGGGCGGAGCGGTCGGCGATCTTCCAGGGCTCATCGATGAGCAGTTGCCCGTGGGGATGGGTGTACTTGACCTGCTGCTTGGCGCTGGCGACGACCTCTTCGAGCGACAGCGCGCGCGTCGAACGCTTGACCGCGACGGTGATCTGGTAGCGCTTGTCGATGTCGCGGATACGCACGAGGTTGTCGCTCATGCTGTCGAGGAAGATCTTCGTGCCGATCGGCGGCAGTATTGAGATGCCGTATTTCCGCTCGCTCCAGCGCTGGCTGTCCAGGGGGATGTGCGTGGGTGCCTGCGCGGTCGCAACCGAGACGGCCAGCAGGCAGAGGGTTGTCGTAAGCGTATTTATTTTAATGATTTGCATGGCATGCCAATCCCTGGTTGTTCGATCACTCCTCGGGTATATCGGCTTGGGCGTGGGTGGCAATCCAGCCGGCGATTCGGCTCGCCTCGACGTACGACCGCGGGTCGGCGATCACCTGGATCGTCAGCACGCGATCGTTGTCGATCGGCACCGCCCACAGGTCGTATCGCTTGCGACCGGTGACACCCATCAGGTGCACGACTTCGATCTGTCGCCGCCCGTGTCGGATGCTGTCGGTCGCATCGGTCGGCGGCTCGTCCCCCCACACGTCTGCCACCTGTCGCCTGGCCAACTCGCCGCACAGTTCCTGCGCCGACAAACCCGCCAAGTCCTCGGGGATCGTCGGCACAGAAATCCGCAAACGGTAGAAATGCTCCGATCGTTCGGGGGCGACGTGCAGCGTCATGTCCCGCCTGCGCGACGCCTCGTCGTGTTCGAAACCGATCACGCCTTCGGGCAGCTCGCAGCTGACGCCGCCCAGATCAACGCGCTCGCGCTCGATAGGAACGAATCGCTTGTCTTCGATCGTGCGTGCGATGCGCTGGATGCGCTCGATGTGATCGGTCTGGTCGGTGTGGTAGTAGTCGGTGACGATCACGAGGTACGCGTTCGCGTCAACAGTGGAGATCGTCTGGACGCGCAGATACGTTCGCAGGGTTCCCTCGGTTTGATTGAAGAACACGCTCGAAGCCTGCAACACGTGGGCGGGCCCGACCTGGTAAGAACGCTGATCGGTCCACCCGCTGTGCAGTTCCAACCGCTCGGCGATCTCGATCGGCAGCGCCACGGTTGGTGAGTCGATGCGGTACACGCGCGTCCGCGGGAATGTGTCGGATCGGTCGTAGAACTCGGCTACCATCTCGCCCTGTTCCACGATCGGTCGCGATAGATGAGCGCCCGGCAAGGCCACGGTGAACGGCGCGTGGGTCCACGTGACCATGCGCTGCCGATGAGAATGGCTGTACCACGCCGCCATCGCCGTCGCCGCAGCCAGCAACCCCACCATCAGCGCGGTGACGAAGTGCTGCCTTCGCACGGGAGATTCGATGCGGGATTCCCAAGCCATACCGCACATCGTAGACCCCGATCGGCGCTCCGGCAAAACGCTTGACCGCAAGGGCTTAAACCCGGTTGACCCCCGCTGTGCCCATGGATACCGTTGAACCCAACGCCCTCGTAGCTCAGTTGGATAGAGCAATGCTTTCCTAAAGCATAGGTCGCAGGTTCGAATCCTGCCGGGGGTATTGATTCACGCAACCGGCCGGCGTGCACCATCGCCGCTTGGACCCGCACCCCACCCGATACTTTGACAACAC
Source organism: Phycisphaeraceae bacterium (assembly GCA_028281485.1). Taxonomy (GTDB): domain Bacteria; phylum Planctomycetota; class Phycisphaerae; order Phycisphaerales; family Zrk34; genus JANQHD01. The sequence continues at coordinate 2,152 of JANQJT010000192.1, read as the reverse complement.
CCGTTTTACGGGCTCAGACGCGTATTTGATACCACGGTGTCGTCGCGGTGAACTTAACCCTTCGCTGGGCGTCTTTTTCTATACAGCCTCTCAAAACAGGCGCGCCGCGCGCGTCTAGAGCTACAGTTGGCATGAACGGACTCGTCATGGACTCATCCCAGCAGGAATCAACAACCGGCGCTGTCGATCCTCCGCACGCGTCGCAGCCTCCGGTTGCGGATTTCGCTGCGCTGATCGATCGTCACCAGACGCCGCTGCTCCGTTACGCGCGCAGCCTCATCAACGCCGCCGCCGACGCCGAGGACATCGTGCAGGAAGCGTTCCTCCGGCTGCACCGTCAGCACAGCGCCGGCGGCGAGGCCATCCAGAACACCACCAGCTGGCTGTATCGCGTGACCCACAATCTCGCGATGGATTGGCGCCGCAAGAAGCTGCGCCGGGCCAACTCACAGGACACGCTGGTCAACAAGGCCCACGCCGACGCCCAACACAATCAGCCGACCCGGGCCGTGGAAGACCTCGTCCAGAAAGAGACCGTCAGCCGGGCCATGCGCGAGCTCGAATCGCTGCCCGAACCGCAGCGCCAGATCATCCGCCTCAAGGTGGTTGACGGCCTGACGCTGCGCCAGATCAGCGATGTGCTGGATTTATCGGTCGGCAACGTCTATTACCGCCTGAACCAGGGCCTGGCCGACCTGGCCCGCAAGCTCAGATCCACCGACACGATCTGATTCCCACCCCTCAAAGACCGGAGAAAACACCACAAGTCGTGGGATTTCTCAAAAACACCACCCGCCAAACGTCTGGACCCATAGCCAGGGAGAAACGGGACGCGAACCGTTAGGGCGAGCCGCCCGGGCAGGATGAACATGAACCGCGAACAAGCCGAACAACTGCTGACCAAGCTGATCTTCGACGAACTCGACACCGAGACGCGCGACAAGCTGCTGGCCTATCTCGATAACGATCCGCTGCTGCGCGAACAGCTCGGCGACATGCGACTGACCGTGAACCTGATCCGTGAAGGCGCGACCGCCGAGTCGCCGACGCTGGACGAAACGCGTCGCCAAAAACTCCTCGAACTCGAAGCCCACACGCCCGAGCCTCCCGCTGTGCAACCGAGCGGCGTGATCTATACCATCCGCGCGATCAGCGCCGTCGCGGCCGTGCTCTTGTTCGGCCTGGGCATCACGGTCCTCCTGCCGTCGCTGGGCAGCCGCGACGAACCCGAGATCGCCCTGCACAAATCCGAAGCCGACTTCGAAGGCACCGAGGTGGCCGACGCACCCGTACCGACAGGCCCGCCCGACGATCGCTGGGGTGACGATGCCGGATTGCTTTACGGTCTGGAAAGCTCAAAAGACCCAGTCGACACGCATGACCGACGACTGCCTCAGCAGTCCGCCGAGACGATCCGCGACGGGTTGGCAGAGGGACAGGAAAAGGCCGACGCCGACGGAGATGGACACGCCACCTTCACATTGGATTACCGATACGCCGGAGTCGGCGGCGAAACGTTCAACAAGAAGATCGATTCAGATGACTCATCAATCGATTTGCGATTGGCTGAGCAGGCCGACGACTTCGGCACATGGGACCGGGGCGTCGTCGAGCGCTACGATCGCAGAAGTTACGCCATTGCCGACGAGCAACCTGCTGATGGTAGAGACCCGCATCGATCACGTTCAGCGGGCCGAACCAGCCAGCTGGATGCGCTGAGCGAACGGGGCGTGGTCGCCGGTTACGCCGGTGCCGATGCCAGCGGCCAAGAAGTCGCGATGCACGATCAAAACACGAGCACTCGAAACTCCGGCAGCCAAGAAAACGCGATCTCGCTGCAAAGCGGAACTGAAATCACGACCGAGTATTGGTCAAGAGGGATCACGGATGAGAGGGCCGATCAAGACACCGCCGGTCTGTGGTCCGACGGATCGGATGCTTACAGTGATCACGACGGACGCGCGGGTAACGGTGTGACGCTCGGCCGAGACGCGGTGGACTACGACACCTACGACTCTAAGAACACGACCAACTGGGCGATGACGGTCCCGCAGCGTGACCAGCTCGCCGAGGAAACCGATTCGGTCGCATCCAACACGATCGTCTCGACAGAACCGGGCACCGTGGCCGCCGCCAAGGGGCAGCCGATCGT
>JANQJT010000178.1 GCA_028281485.1 Phycisphaeraceae bacterium | reverse complement strand
CTTGTTCACCTGAATGTTGGAGTCGATGTTCACGGTCGCCGGGGCGGTGAACGTCGTGCCGCTGAACAGCACGTCGTCCAAGGCGCCGGGCACGACCGGGTCAGTCGACCAGTTGGTCGCCGTCGACCAGTCGCCGTTGCCGTCGGTCACCCAGGTGATGACCGGCGAGGCCACCAGCGTGAGGATCTGCGAACCGGGCGTGGTGGTGTCGTCAATCTGGAAGAACCGACTGTTGACGATCAGCGAAGCCAGCTCGGTGTTGAGTGCCGTGATGTCGCTGCCGTCCGCGGCGGGATTGATCCGCGTGCCGTCGATCGAGAAGAAGCCCTGGCCCGTCTTCTGCGCCAGCGTGTTGGACACGTCCAGGTTGTTGTGCTCGATCGTGCCGGAGCCCGCGGCGCCCGTCCAGTTGAACGCGCCCTCGAAGCTGCTGTTGTCGCGCAGTGGGTTCAGGTCGCTGAGAACGATCGCCCCGGCCGAAAAATCAAAGGTCAGTTCCTGCGTCGCCTCGTTGCCGCTGTTGGTGCGGATCCAGGCGGCGTTGATCGTGCCGCCGTTCATGTCAAACAACGTCGTGTTGGCCAGCAGTTCCACGCCTTGGGTGGCGTTGATCGTGCTGGTCGCGTCCAGCGTCACCACCGCCGTGTTGCGGAGGTCAAAGTCCCGGCTGACGTTGATGATCGACCCGTTGAGGATGTCCATCGTCGAATCGTTACGCACGTCCAGATCGCCGTTGCCCGTCTCGGCATTGACGTTGATCGTGCTGTTGTCCACGTCCAGGTCCGCGGTCATCACGCGGAAGCTGTTGCCATCGGCGTTGGAACGCGAGGACGTCACCGTGGAACCGGTGATCGTGGCTGTCGTCCGGCCGCCGTTCTGACCCAGGTTCAAGCCCGACAGACTCGCCGTGGTGTTGACCGAGCTCGGGATCAGCGAGACGTTGGAATTGGTGATATTCAGCGAGCCGCCGTCCAGTTTGATCTGCACGTTTTCACTGATCGTCGCACCGCTGATGGTCCAGTCGTGACCGGTGAACTGATAATCGATGGCGTTGGTGCTGGGAGACCCGACGTCGACCAGGCCGGTGACCTCGGTGCCGGGCGTGCCCGCATCGATGGTCCAGTTGGCTCCGGCGCCGCCGGGGTTGTTCGGGCCGCTGGTCCAGAAGCCGTCTGCCTGCGTGCCGTCCCAGACGATAACGGCGCCGAGTGCGCCCGACTGCGATGCGATCAGCGCCGCAATCGAGAGTGATGCGATCCAATGACGTCTCATGTTCAATCTCCTAAAGTTTGCCCTGTCGAAATGCGAAGGCCTGGTTTTTAGCGTTCTCCGTCCGTCTCACGGCTCGCCGTGTGATCCACTCGCGAGCCCCGCTCTTTCCCGATGCAAAGCGGAAGCGTCCCTTCTCAGAACGCAGCCGCCTACTAGGAGGAAGTTTGTCACACGCGCCCGCGACGAGACGCGGACGCACCCATCGTTACACCCGGCGACGCACGAGCATCAGCCCGCCCAACGCGATCAGCGCCAAAGAGGCCGGCTCGGGAATGGTCTTGTCCGCCGTGAAGTTGTCGTAATAAGCGCCGCGGTTGCCGCTGCTGCCGCCGTAGAACAACTCGAAGCGATCGATCGACGTCACGCCACCGAGGCGGGGGCCCATGTCGACATCCACGATGTCGCCGTCGCCCGCGTCGAACACGCCGTCGTTGTCCCAGTCGATGCTGATCTTGGCGCCTGTGGTGGGAGGTCCGCCGCCGGTATCCGACAGCGTCGTCATACCCGACACGTCGATCTTCACACCGATGCCCACGCCCTCGGACCACGACAGGTAGTTGCCGTCCGAAGCGTTCTTGAAGCCGTCGTTCACACCGGTCGACGTCGAAACGACCGTCTGCCCGTTGCTGGTGTTCAGCCAGCGGAACGTCTTGCTC
>JANQJT010000136.1 GCA_028281485.1 Phycisphaeraceae bacterium | reverse complement strand
GTGTTGACCTCGTCCCCGTCGTTCACGCCGTCCCCGTCGGTGTCGGCGGTGGTCGGATCCGTGCCGTTCAAGGCCTCGTTGTAGTTCGTGAGCCCATCGCTGTCCGCGTCCTGTGTCGGTCCCGTCAGCGTGAGCAGGCTCCCCGCCCACGCCTGCTCCCAAGAATCGGCGAGATTGTCCGTGTCGTTGTCGTAGAACTGGTCCGCGCCCATGTCGGGCGACATCGCCGGCCGCGCCTCGAGATCCATATCGAGCCGCGATTGGTCGGTGCTGCCGCCCGCTCCGACGAGCGGAGAGTCGTGGAGCAGGCGATTGTGGAAGTCGAGCTTCGGGTTCGTGGTCCCCGCGAGGTTCCCTGTTCCTGAGAGCGTCTGGCCCTCCACGAAGCTATAGCTCGCGGTGAGGCTCGCGAGGCCCCCCACGTACATGTTGGTCCCGTCATCGCCGGAGACCACCGTGTTTGTGAGGAACGCGCTCGGGTTGTAGAAGTGCAGCTGCTGTCCGCTGCCAGTGCTGCTCGTATTGTCTCGCAGGGTCGAGCCGATGATGTGCACCTCGCTCGCGTTCCCCACGTGCACCCCGCCCGCGAACGTGCCCGTGAACGCGTTGTCCTCCAGGACCATGTCCACCAAGCGGACCTGCTTGCCCGCCGCGCTGACGAGCAACGCGCGCGTCGTCCGCCGCATCGTCATCGAGGCGATGACCGCCGTCTGGTTGAGCGTCCAGCCGAGGTATTGATCGCCACCATCAAAGATGGTCTTGGCTGCGCCCGCCGAGCCGATGATCAGGAGCTTCGGCCGGCTGGCGCTAATCGAGAAGTTGAGGTTCTGGTTCGTGGTATAGGTCCCGGGAGACACAGAGATGATTTGGTAGGCGCCGTTTATGGTGTTGGACGCGTTCACCGCCGAGCTGAGATTCGTGTAGTCTCCGCCCCCCTGGATATCGACCACGTATTCCGGGGTCGGCGTGTCTGTGTCGTCGTTGGGGTTCGAGGCATACTCGATCTCGAAGACGTTCGGATACCTGTCGTGGTCCGCGTCGTCGAAGGCGTCGTTGACAGTGGGGTCGAGGCTGTGCGTATACTCGTTGAGGTCCGTGATATCGTCGTTGTCGTAGTCGCCCGTCCCGTCGCGCGAGAGATCTCCGAAGTGAGTATTCTCCCAGGCATCATCCATCCCATCTAAGTCACTGTCTACACCTCGAGTCACTGTTCCGTGACCCTGGGGCGGAGCGGGCTCACCGCCGCAGCCGCCCGCCAAGACGGACGCAAGAAGAAGAGCGAAGGCGGATCGAAAGCGGCGGGGCATCGACCTGGTTGAGCTGGACATCAAGCGCACCATAGATCAGGCGCCCTGGGTGCAGGCAAGTGGCTCTCGGCAATTAAGATATTTAATGAGTCAAACGAAGATATTTCGTTGATCTATATGTCGAGCCATCTTCGGTCATTTATTCTTGAAGTTCGACATAGTTCGCATCCGACTGAAAGCACACATCATTCTAGGATTCCTCCACGCAGGGGCGGTACATTTCTTAGAGCGAGATGTAATTATTTCGAAGACAAAAAAGAGAATCCGGCGCGCCATCCGTACTATTAAGGGGGTCGTTTGGCCTTGTGACTTTCGCATTGCGTTTGAGTCTTCTTTTCGGGCATCGGAGCTATGTATGATGGTCGGTTCGGCAACGGCCGGCAGGACTCAGGTGGTTTCATTCTCGGGCTATCGAGGGCGCCTTTGATGCCTTCGCCGACTTTCTCTCGCAGCTCGTGGAGGTCGGGGACTTCGGTGGTGTGGGTGACGAGGTGGGGGCGACTTTGCCGACGGCTATGCCGCTCCGGCGCACGCCGTATTGTTGGGCGTCGAGCTCGACGCCTTTCATGCTCATGCGGGGGGCGGTCGGCTTTGACGAAGATGGGGCCGGAGATGGCGGGGTAGGCG
>JANQJT010000128.1 GCA_028281485.1 Phycisphaeraceae bacterium | reverse complement strand
AGGTCGACGTGGCCGAGTTCGAGGAGCTGGCGGATCTGATCGGGCGTGGCGTATTTGGTGACGGCGACAACGATCACGTCCTCGGGCCGACGCCCGGAGCGCGCGGCCGCCTCGGCGACGCGATCGGTGACCTGCTGGTATGACTCGGTAAGTTCCTGCTTTGACGCCATCCGTAGCATCCTGTGACCTGCGTTGAATCCGTGTGCAGGATAGGTGACTGGGGCATTTGGCTCAAGCAACGCGGCTGGGGAGGGGCCGAGGCGTTACAGATCGAGCCGATTGTTGGTGGGTTTGATTTTCCTGGGGTCTTGGGCGCTCTTGTATGTGTCCCAGAACGCCCGCCGCTGATCCGCGGGGAAGACCTTGGCGACTTCTCGCAGGTATTGCGTGACAGGGCCCGCCTTGCCGATCTCATACACACGGACGCGGGCCTGCTTGGCAAGCTGTTTGTCATTGGAGGCGGTCTGGATGCGCAATTCGACCAGTTCATCGATACGCTCGGCACGGTAGGCGGCGACGTCGATGCGGTATTGACGGGTCAGCTCACTGATGCGTGCGATCTGCTCGGGGGTGAGATCGCTGCGCGAGACGACGAACTCCACCTTGTTGGCCGCCTCCCACGGGGCCTGGGCGGTGATGTTGTTGAAGAGTTCGATGTGCTGCCGGCGGGTGAGGATGTCCTGGAGCCGGTAGATGAGATGCTCGGGTGTGGGGCGCGCGTTTTGGAGTTCTTTGATCTGGGCACGAAGGTCTTTAACCTTTGCCTGGTCACCGGCTTCCTCGGCCTTGGTGACCTCGTTGCGCAATCGGTACACGCGGTCGTTGTTGTAGCGGACCTTGCCGGCGTGATCGGCGATGGCCTTGTCGATGGCTTCGCGCTGCTGATCGGTGAGGTCCAGTTGGGTGAGGGCTTTTTCGAACTCGGCCATCTTGCGGTTGCCGCCCATGTTCTGCCCGCTAAAGCCGCGCGTGGTCGTGGGGTCTTTGTCACGGTCACGGTCGGGGCCGGCAAGCAACGGCCTTGAAGATTCGGATGCGGGCCGGGTGGTCTGTGCGACCGCGACGGTGGCGGATAGCGCGAGCATGACGCTGAGCGAAACGACCATAAATCGGATGTGCGGCATGAGATGGCTCCGATCGGGCGGCACGGCGAACAGGTGCCCAAGAAAAGACGCCTGCCGCGCCTATGATATTGCACAAACCCCGGTTGCTTGTCGAGCGGGAGATTGCGTTCTACCATCGCCGATCCCCCAAAACCCCAAAGGAAACGCCATGGCAGCGGATAAACAGCAGATCACCGAACAGCTCCGCCAGATCACCCCCCCCAACGCCTCTGAGGACATTGTGTCGCTGGGCCTCGTGGACAACGTGGCCGCGTGCGACGGGATCGTGGCGGTGCGTTTGGCGCTGCCGGCCGAGGCGATGTCGCTCAAGGACGCGCTGAGCGAGCAGATCGAACAGGTGGTGCGCGGGTTCGATCCCGAGACGCGTCAGGTGACGGTGAACGTGATCCAGGCCGCGACACCAACGCCGCAGGACGAGGCGCGTGAGACGAACCCCCTGCCGAACGTGAAGCACATCATCGCGGTTGGCGCGGGCAAGGGTGGCGTGGGCAAATCGACGGTGGCGGTGAACCTGGCGGTGGGTCTGGCGGAGATGGGCCGATCGGTGGGCTTGCTGGACGGGGATATCTACGGTCCCTCGATGACGACGCTGCTGGGCTTGCAGGAGCACTCTGCGGCGGGCACGAGCCAGTTGCTGCGACCGTTTAACGTGCACGGCATCCGCGCGATGACGATCGGCAAGCTGGTCGAACCGGACAAGGCGTTGGTGTGGCGTGGGCCGATGGCGCACGGGGCGTTCCGCCAGCTGGCGCTGCAGACCGACTGGGGCGAGCTGGATTACCTGATTGTTGACCTGCCGCCGGGCACGGGCGACGTACCGTTGACGCTGGCGCAGATGCTGCCGCTGACGGGTGCGGTGATCGTGTGCACGCCACAGGTGGTGGCGCAGGACGACGCGGTGCGCGCGGTGAAGATGTTCGAGCAGCTGGGCATCGGTGTGCTGGGCGTGGTGGAGAACATGAGCTACTTCATCGGCGACGACGGCAAGGAATACGACATCTTCGGCAAGGGCGGGGCGGCGGAGATGGCCAAGACGCTGGAGTTGCCGCTGCTGGGTCAGCTGCCGATCAACACGGCGCTGCGTGCCAACGGAGACGCGGGCCGGCCGCGTCGGAACTTCGAGGCGGGCGATCAGCTGGCCGAGGAACTGATGACGTTCTGCCGCGCCGTCGATGAGCGTGCGGCCCAGGCGGGTGACGCTCAACCGACGCTATCGATCAGCTAAGTCACTCGGGAATGACCAGACGCTGCATCTCACGCATCGCCTCGGCGTCGTCTTCGCGTTCCAGGTGGACGTAGATGTAGACGAGGTTGCTCAGCACGCGGTGTATCCATTTCCTGGGTGTGCAGATGGGTAGCGCCTCGACATCGAGCGGCATGGGTGCATCGGTGAACTGCTCGATCAGGTCGACCGCTTCCTGTTGCGTGAGCACGTGACCGCGCTCGTAGCAATCGACGTAGGTGAGATTGGGGTGTTCGGGCAGGTCTACGGCGGCGAGGAAACGCGATGGGCAGTCGATGCCGTGCGCGGTGATACCGAGGCGGCGCATGACCTCGCAGTAGATCATGCTCAGGATGACGGGCAGGCCGTGCTTGGTCTCCATCACGACGGGCAGGTAGCTGATGACCGGGTCGTACTGGTTCACTTGCCCGCCGCAGAAGCCGAGCTCGTCGAAGAGCAGCGCGTGGGTGTGTGCCATGAGCGCGCGGGGCTCGCGGCTGTGGACGGTCTCGAGTATGTGACGCGTCCACTGATCGATCTGCGCATCGACCACAGCGAAGTCGGCGTCGACCAGGTCGTGCCGGCAGATCGCGAAGCAGGCTCGCAACAGCGCGTTGGGGTTGTCGTCGAGTTGCTCGACCAGGGGTTGTAGCTGTTGCCACGCCTCGGGTCGACACTTATTGGGGTGCGAATCCTTCGCCATCTCAAACACATTCCTCCCTGGATTCTTATTTCATCGGTTGGTCGGGTCTGATCGGTTGATTAGTCGGCGATCGGCCGGACGTGGTGGAAGCGGAGCGTGTTGGTGTCCTTGGACGATCCGAGCGGGACGGCGGCGACGGCGACGGTGACGTCTCCGGGCCGGGCCCAGCCGCTCTCGACCAGGAACTTGTCCGACACCTGCAACTGTTCTTCCATCGTCATGATTCCTTCGAGTCTGACCGGCACGACGCCACGGAGCACGTTGAGCCGGCGGAGCGTGGACGCCTTGGCGCTGAGCGCGATGATGGGCATCTTCGGCTGCCACTTGCTGACGGCCAGTGCCGTGGTGCCCGATCCGGCGAGCGTGATGATCGCCTTGGCGTGCAACCGGTCGGCGGCCCCAACGGCGGCCTGCGCGGCGCCGGAGGCAAACGTCTTGGCGTCGACCTCCACCTCC
>JANQJT010000125.1 GCA_028281485.1 Phycisphaeraceae bacterium | reverse complement strand
TGGCAGGAAGCCGGGGATCTCGCCGGGCAGCCCGATGCCGGTGGTCTGATCGAAGCCGAACTCGCGGAGGGCGTCGAACATGCGCGCGACGCCTTTTTCGGCGCCTTCGTAGAAGAAGGCCCGGCCGCAGTTGTAGAAGTAGATGTTGCAGCTTCGTGCGATGGATTCGACGGGGCCGAGCGGGCCGTGGGTGCGGCCGTACATCTTGTAGATCCAGCAGCGGAAGCCGCGCTCTCGATCGTGAATCTGTCCGTCGCAGACGAAGACCTGTTCGGTTTCGATGACGCGCTCGCGTGCGGCGAGGGCGTAGATGATGGGCTTGATGGTGGAGCCGGGCGGGTAGGCGGCGCCGATCGCGCGGTTGACGACGGGCTCGTCGATCTCCTCGGGCCAGGCGCCGTCTTTGAGGTCGCGGTTCATGTCGGCGGGGCTGGAGACGAGGGCGAGGACGTCGCAGGTGTCGACGTCGAGTACGACGACGGCGGCATTGAGGGGTGTGCCCAGGGGGAGGTCTTCGTTGTAGTGCCAGGGCTGGACCTTGAGCAGGCCGACACTGGGTTCGAGCAGGGCCTGGATGCGCGCCTGCAGGCGGATGTCGAGCGTGAGTTGCAGTTCCTGGCCGTACTGGGGGGACTGGGTCTCTTTCTGTCCGGTGTCGAGGTGGAAGACCTCGCGGCCGCGCGTGCCGCGGAGTCGGGACTCGGCGACGAACTCGATGCCGCGTGAGCCGCGCCGGTCGCCGGGGAGGTAGCCGCCGAGGTCGACGGCGCCGTCGGGCAGGCGGTAGGGTCGCGGATCGATGGGCGATCCGGGGATGTAGGTGACGTCTTCCTCGTAGATGTTTCGCATGGAGCCGAGCGCGTGGTCGGCGAGGCCGGTGAGTTCGACTTCCACCGAGGGGTGTGCGGTGTTGAGGCGTGCGCGCCACTGATCGATGAGGGGGGAGGGGACGGAGGCGAGGTCGACGCCGACGGTGGCGGCGCGGTAGCCGTAGTCGCGGCGTTTGACGAAGTCGACGGAGAGGCCGGGGTACTCGTCGGCGCGTTTCTTGAAGTAGTTGGCGACCTCGTCGCTGACGGCGGGCAGGAGGGTGTGGGGCTCGACCTCTTCGCGGACCTTGATGTGGTCGCTGGATTCGAGGGGCTGGCCCATCTCGATGAAACGTCGGGCGCGACGGTCGAGCACGGAGGCGCGGATCATCTGCACGCGGCGGATGACGACGGCCTTGCGGCGTTCGAGCTCCTCGCGGTCGATGTCGCCGGCGACGCAGAGCGTGTGCCACAGTTTCTCGGCCTGCTCGTCGTAGAGGGCGCGCTGTTCGGCGATGAGGGCCTCGCGCTGATCGAAAGAGATGTCGTACCACCGGTCCTTGTGTTTGCGGTAGGCGTCGGCGCGGGCCTTGGAGTAGGCCCAGTCACCGGAGATGACGCGGTAGTCGCCGAGGATGTCCTGGTAGGGTTCGTCGGAGGCGAGGACGCGGCTCTTGCGGTCGAGGATCGAGCCGCGCACGGTGGGCAGGAGCTTGGTGGTGGACAGGACACGCTCGGCGTCGGCGAGTTTTTCGCTGCCGAGGACAACGGTCAGGCGGAGGAGCTGGCCGGTGAGGACGATGACGGCGAGCAGCACGGCTGCGAACAGCAGCAGCAATCGCCGGTGGAACATGCTGGGGAGGATGTATTTGAACATGGCCGTCTGCATCTTAGCATCGGTCATGCGGGAGGGTATGGCTGAATCGCGGCGCGTGAGGCCTGATCAGTCGGCGGATTTGTCTTTTTCGATGTAGGCGTAGGCGTCGTGTGCGTGGATGGACTCGAAGTTGGTGGAGTTGATGGCGTACCACTGGATGCGGTCGTCGTCTTCGAGGCGGATGGACAGGTCGCGGACGATGTCTTCGACGAACTTGGGGTTGTCGTAGGCCTGCTCGGTGACGAACTTCTCGTCGGGGCGTTTGAGGACGCTGAACAGCGCGGCGCTGGCGGCGGCCTCGCAGTGCTCGACCAATTCCTCGATCCACACCATCTTGCGGATGCGGACGCGGGCCTCGATCTCGCAGCGCTGGTTGTGGGCGCCGTAGGCGCTGATTTCCTTGGAGCAGGGGCAGAGGCTGGTCGCGGGGACGCGGACGCCGAGAACGAAATCGTCGGTGGAGTTGGACGTGCACTCGAACTGGACCTTGTAGGCGATGAGGCCTTTCTGTCCGGTGACGGGTGCGGGTTTGTTGATGAAGTAGTCGAACTCGAGCTCGAGGTGGGCGTCGGCGGCGTTGAGACGTTCCTTGATGTCGTGACAAATCGCCATGATGTCGGAGGGGTCGATCTCCTGGGCGTGCTCGTTGAGCACCTCCAGGAAGCGTGACATGTGGGTGCCCTTCTGGTGGTGCGGAAGGGAGACGTACATGTTGACGGAGGCGACGGTGTGTTGCTCGTTGCCGCAGGGCATGCGGAGACGGATGGGGTAGGTGACGTTTTTGACGCCGACCTTGTCGATGGGGACTTGGCGACTGTCAGCCCGGGCCTGTACGTCCTGAAGGGATTGAGAGGCGGAATTGGGCTGTGATGCCATGGGAATGCGATCTCCGTGGGTGTGGTGTGGGGCTGGGGTTTGGGGCCCGCGAGCCGAGCCCTAGATAGTAGAGTCGGATGCCGCAGAGATCAAAAGGTTTCGCGTCAAGTGGCCAGCGCGACGTGTTTTTCGCGTCCGAGATAGACGACCTGGGACCAGCCGGCCCCGAGCGCGGCGCCGAAGATGCCGGCGGCGGCGTAGTGGGCGGGCATGGCCAGCGCGATGGCGGGCAGGCCTTCGCCGGTCGGGCTGAAGGAGGTCATCACCATCTGTGTCGCGTCGTCGAAGGCGAAAGCGGTGTAGAGGTAGCCGGCGGCGGCCAGGGCGAGCGGGCTGAGGAGGATGGTGAGGCGGCTGGGTGTGGGGAAGGTCTGGTGGCCGAGGAAGCCGCCAATGGTGAAGGAGACCAGCAGCGCACCGATGACCTGGCCGTTGTCGTGGTTGACCTGGAGGAGGAAGGTTCCGGCCGAGCCGATGACGAGCGTGATGAGCCCGGCGAGGAAGGCGGGCGCCATCGGGGCGCGGAGGCGTCTGTGTTTCTCGGTGTGTTCGATGACGGTCTCGACGGCGAGGGAGATGGCCCAGATCACGAGCATGAGCGCGATACCGGTGACGGTGATCGTGAGGAAGGCGGTCGCGGTGTTGGGGTCGTCACGACGGAGGATGAAGACCAGCGCGGCGGCGATGACCATGTTGATGCCGGCGGTGATGAGAGTGGATTGTTCGATGGCCGGCTCGGTCGCAGGCAACTCGACGCAGTAGTGGCTGCGGCAGGCGCGAGGCAGGCGGGCGCGGAGGGGTTGGCGGAGGTATCGCTCAATCAGGGTGTAGGCGATGAAGGGCGCGGTCCACACCGCGGCTTCGAGGGCGAGGAGGTGGTAAGCGGCGGGTGAATCGACGGCGTAGAGCCAGGCGTTGATCGATCCGCCGCGGAAGGCGTAGACCATCAGGGCCGCGGCGATCAGGCCGTAGCCGGTCAGGGGGTTGCCCGCGGCGCCGCAGACGACAGCCAGCAGCAGGACGGGGGCGAGGTAGAGGGCCCAGCTGAGCAGCGCCGAGGCGATCGAACCGGTAAACAGCAGGCTGGAGCCGTGTCCGTTGCCGGCGCCGATGGCGTCGGCCAGGCCGTTGCACAGCCAGACGGCGATCACCAGACAGAGGATCAGCAGGATTCGGTGTCGAACGGATGGGAACATGGCAGCAGTGTCGCGTGACGGTGGGTTTTTAGCAAACGCAACGGGGTGCGCCGATGGGCTGGGGGTATCGACAAGAGCAAGGGGCGGCGATACACTTCGGCCCTTCGCCAAGCCCAAGCGCCCGGGTGGCGGAATTGGCAGACGCGCTGCGTTGAGGTCGCAGTGGGAGTAAAATCCCGTGGAGGTTCGAATCCTCTCCCGGGCATTGAGACACGGAAGCCGCGGTC
>JANQJT010000175.1 GCA_028281485.1 Phycisphaeraceae bacterium | reverse complement strand
GATTCTGCTTATGGATTGGCGGCGGTGGCGACCAGCCCGCTTTGGGGCTATCGCATGCTGCGGACGGGCAAGCACCGCACCGACTGGGAGGCGCGGTTCGGTCACTGTCATCTGCCGGCCACGTCGGCGACGCAGACCGTGCTGATCCACGCGGTGAGCGTGGGTGAGGTGAACGCGACGCGGACGCTGGTATCGGGTTTGCAGCGGGCGTACGGCGATGGGCTGCGGGTCGTGTTGTGTGTGACCACGGATACGGGCTTTGCCCGCGCGCAGAAGCTGTACGGTTACGAGATCGACGTGGTGCGCTACCCGTACGATTTTTCGTGGATGGTCGAGCGGTTCCTGGATCGTGTGCGACCGGACCTGGTGTTGTTGATGGAGTTGGAGCTTTGGCCGGGCTTTATCGATGCGTGCACGCGGCGCGGTGTGCCGGTGGGTGTGGTGAACGGTCGGCTCAGTGAGCGGAGCTTCAAGGGGTATCGCCGGTTTCGCGGGATCATCGGATCGACGTTTGCGAAGCTGGCGGTGGCGTGCGTGCAGGACGCGGCGTACGCGGAACGTTTTCGCGAGATGGGTGTGCCGGCGGATCGGGTGCACGTGACGGGGACAATGAAGTGGGACACGGCGGAGCTGTCGGACACGGTCGATGGGGCTGACGCGCTGGCTGCGGCGATGGGGATCGATCGCGAGCTGCCGCTGGTGGTGTGCGGGTCGTCGGGGCCGGGTGAGGAACGGGTGTTTGTCGAGTCGCTGGGCGATCTGACCGATGGGCAGGGCCGACCGGTGCAGCTGCTGATCGCGCCGCGCAAGCCCGAGCGATTTGAGGAGGCGGCCGATGCGATGGGTGAGCCGATCCGTCGATCGGAGTGCCCCGATGGCGCGGTGCGCGAGCCGGACGGTGCGCAGCGGTTTTTGTTGGACTCGATCGGCGACCTGCGTAAGGCGTATGCGCTGGCGGACGTGGCGGTGGTGGGGCGGAGCTTCTGTCCGTTGTACGGCAGCGACATGATGGAGCCGGTCGCGCTGGGCAAGCCCACGGTGGTCGGGCCGAATACACGGGACTTTGCGGACACGATGGTTAAGCTGTTGGCGGGCAAGGGGATCGTGCAGGTGAGCGGCATCGAGGGGTTGCGGGGCGCGGTCAGCGAACTGATGGGCACGGAGTGGGGCGCGTCGCTGGCCGGCCAGGGGCGGGACGTGATCCGCGCCGAACGCGGCGCGACGGAAAAAAGCATAGAATTGGTCTCGCCTTTTCTGCAGGAACCCTCACCGTAAGCCATGCCATGCCGTCGAGCTCCCTGAGACAGAACGTGATCACACAGGCCCGCCGGGTCGTGGTGAAGCTGGGTACACAGCTGCTCACCGACGACGCGGGCCACCTGGATCGCGCGTACCTGATGGACGTCGGCGAGCAGTGTGCGGCGCTGATCAAACGCGGGATCGACGTGACGATCGTGTCGAGCGGTTCGGTGGGGGTGGGTTGTGCGCAGCTGAAGCTGGAGAGCCGACCGCGTGACGTGGGGCAGATCCAGGCGGTGGCGGCGATCGGCCAGACGGGCCTGATGGCGCACTGGCACAAGGCGTTCAAGCCGCACGGGATCGAGGTGGCGCAGATGCTGCTGACGCGTGCGGACTTCGATGACCGTCAGCGTTACCTGAACATCCGCAACTGCATCGGCGAGCTGCACGGGTACGGGGCGCTACCGATCGTGAACGAAAACGACACGGTGAGCGTTGAGGAGATCCGGTTCGGTGACAACGACGTGCTCAGTGCGCTGCTGACCAATGCGCTGCGCGCGGACCTGCTGGTCGTGCTCAGCGTGGTAGACGGCCTGATAGACGCCGAGGGACGGGTGGTGGAGCTGGTGCGGGACGCGCTGTCGGCGCGCGGCATGGTGATGAGTGAGAAGACGACCGTGGGCAGCGGGGGCATGGAGACGAAGCTGGAGGCGGCGCGGCTGGTGACGGACGCCGGGGAGGTGGCGGTGATCGCCAACGGGCGCGAGCCGAAGATCATCACGCGCCTGCTGAACGGCGAGAACCTGGGCACGGTGTTCGTGCCGATGCAGCGGAAGCTGGACAGCCGATCGCGATGGATCGGGATGACGGCCCGCCCGATGGGGACGCTGACGGTGGACGACGGGGCGGGGCGGGCGCTGACCGAGGGCGGCAAGAGCCTGCTGGCGATCGGGATCGTGGACATCACGGGACGTTTTGAGACCGGCGACGTGGTGATCGTGCGTGACGCGCGCGGCCGCGAGCTGGCGCGGGGACTGAGCAACTACAATTCGCGCGAGACGCGGGCGATCATGGGCAAGCGGACCAGCGAGTTCGGCGAGATCCTCGGGCAGAACGCGTACGACGAGGTGGTGCACCGCGACAACATGGTGCTGAGCGTGCTGCGTGAGTCGAGCGATACGGAGTAAGTGAAGCTATGGCGTTGTGCAGAATCAACGAGACGCGTGTGGGCGACGGCGAGCCGCTGGCGGTGATCGCGGGGCCCTGTGTGATCGAATCGCTGGATCAGTGTCTGCGGATCGGCGAGGTGGTGCGCGATCGGTGTCGCGAGCTGGGGCTGAGTTACGTGTTCAAGGCGAGCTTCGACAAGGCCAATCGTTCGTCGATCGATTCGGATCGTGGCCAAGGTGTCGAGACGGGGTTGAGAATCCTGGCGGCGGTGGGTGAGGAGTTGGGCGTGCCCACGTCGACCGATATTCATCTGCCCGAGCAGGCGGCCTTGGCTGGCGCGGTGGTGGACGTGCTGCAGATCCCCGCGTTTCTTTGTCGGCAGACCGATCTGTTGGTGGCGGCGGCCGAGACGGGTAAGCCCGTGAACGTGAAGAAGGGGCAGTTCGTTTCGCCGGGCGAGATGGACAACGTGATCACGAAGCTGCAGCAGGCGTACGACGCGAAGTTCCCGCAGACCGAGGGCGCGGCCCAGATCATGCTGACCGAGCGTGGCACGTTCTTCGGCTACAACCGCCTGGTGACGGACTTCGTGGGACTGGGTGACATGATGGAGCTGGGTTACCCGGTGTGTTTTGACGTGACGCACTCGACGCAGCAGCCCGGGGCGGCCGGGACGCAGTCGGGCGGTCGGCCGGACCGCGCGCCGCTGTTGGCGAAGGCGGCGGTGGCGGCGGGCGTGCACGCGGTGTTTATCGAGACGCACCCGGACCCGCCGCGCGCGTTGTCTGACGCGGCGGTGCAGCTGCCGATCGAGACAACGGTGGAATTATTGGCGGAGCTGGCGCGGCTCCGCGACGCGATGCGATAAAGGGACTTCTATAACAAAAAGGGGAAACGAAGTGATTGCGATGATCATCACGCTGCTGATGTATGCCTCGCCGATTATCTCGATCACGTTTCTGGGGCTGGGTGTGCTGCGGCTTCTGGAAGCGCCACGCGAGATGGACCCGGTCCGGACACGCTGTTTTGCGGTGATCTGGCTGGGGATCGGGGTGCTGTTTTCGGTGATGGCTCTCGCGATGTTCTCGACGGCGGCGTGATCTACTTCTCTTTGATCGCGCCCATGCGGCGGTACTTGCCGTAGCGGCGGCGGAGCAAGTTGTCGGTCTTGAACCGCTTGAGCTCGCGCAGCTGCTGGGCGATCCACTGCTCGGCGTTTTCGTAGACGACCGCCGGGTCGCGGTGTGCGGCGCCGAGGGGCTCGTCGATGACGTGGTCGATGATGCCGAGTTCGAGGTTGTCCTCGGCGGTGAGCCGGAGCTGCTCGGCGGCGGCGGCGGCCTGCTCGCCGGTCTTCCAGAGGATCGCGGCGCAGCCCTCGGGGCTGATCACCGAGTACCAGGCGTGCTCGAGCATCGCCACGCGATCGCCGACGCCGATGCCCAGCGCCCCGCCGGAGCCGCCCTCGCCGATCACCACGCAGACGA
>JANQJT010000093.1 GCA_028281485.1 Phycisphaeraceae bacterium | reverse complement strand
GCTTATCCAACCACCCCCTTACCACCCACGCCCAATTCCAACCGCCCCACCCACGCTTGCCCCCCATCCGCGTAAACGCTCCAAACACCGCCTCCGGCGACGCATCCGCATCCACACGACGCACCTCTCGGATCAGCCCTTCCTCGTGCTCCAGCGCGCGAAACCGGCGCCGCCCCAGCGCGTCCGACCAACGCGTCTCCACCGCGTTCTTCTCCGTCCGCGCAAGCGCCAAGCCCACCGCCTCGTCGTAAGAGATCGGATGGATATCCGGATACAACGCCTCCGCACGCGTCGTGTCAGCCAGCACCGGCTGAACCAACCCCCGCACGATCGGCACCGCCAACCGGTTCGGGATCGGCGTAAAGAACCCCACCCAACGCCCCGCCAGCGCCGGCGCAAGCAGCGGCGTCGGCACGATCCACCTTCTTGGTAGCCCCCGACACTTCGCGTATCGCTGCATCATCTGACCGAACGTCAAACGATCCCCGCCGATCTCCACCACGCCACCCGGCCCGACCTCCAGAGCCGACAACAGGTAACGCATCACATCACGCACCGAGATCGGCTGCACCGCGTTCCGAACCCAACGCGGCGTCACCATCAGAGGCAATCGCTCCGACAGATACCGCACCATCTCGAAACTCGCCGAACCCGACCCGATGATCGGCCCCGCGCGAAACTCCGTCACACACCCGTGCAATCGCTTCCGCAATACCTCACCCGTCTCCGCCCGGCTGCGCAGATGCTCGCTCGACACCTCGCCGCTCGGCAGCAAACCGCCCAGGTAGATCACGTGCCCGCAAGGCTCGACCGCCTCGGCAAACCGCATCGCCGCGCGCAGATCACGCTCATGAAAATCACCTCCCCCCATCATCGAATGCACCAGGTAGTACGCCGCGTCGAACCCGCGCAGACACATCGGCTCATCGTCCGACAGCAGGTCCCACTCGATCACACACACACGATCCCACCCCGCGCGACCGCGATACCGCCCCGCATCCCGAACCAGCACCGTCACCTCATGCCCCAGCTCCAACAGCCGCGGCACCAAACGCCCCCCGACATACCCCGTCGCACCCGTCACTAGGACCCGCATGGAACCTCCAAATGAAATGCCCCAACGACACCCGCTATGATAGCCCTAACCCTCCCCGCCTCTCACGTTTTATCGCAAACACATCATCCACCGACAACCTCGGCCCACACAACCCAAAAACTCACACCAGCTTCACATCGCTGACGAACCTCATGCCGCGCACAAAAAACCGGCCGTGCAAACACACGGCCGGTCGTGCAATCTCAAACTCAAAGCCGTTTATCGACGGCGACGCACCAGCGCCACGCCACCGATCGCCAGGAGCGCCAAACTCGTCGGCTCAGGGATCAGCGTCAGCGTGCCGTTGTCCACCGTCAGGTCACCCAAAAACGTCGAGCTCGCATCCGAGCTTGCGCCCTGCTTGCCCGCCTGCGTCGTCAACGCCGTCAACAGGTAGAAGTAATCACCCGGATTAAACGTGTACGAGATCGATCCCGACTCATCGACCACCGCGGCCGAGCCCTCCGTGAAGTTATACGTCTCCAGCACGTTGGCCGAGCTCTCAAAGTGCGCCGAGTAGTTTGAATCGTAAAAATCCGGATTCGTGATCAGCGCCGCGCGGGCACGCAGGAACGCGGACGTACCCACCGGCTCAACCAGCGTCGCCGTCACGTTGAAAGTATAAGTCACCGTGCCCGGGCCCGTCCCGTTGTACTGGTACTCCACCATCGCGCCCGCGTACGACTGCGAACCGTAAGTCGTCGTTCCATCGGTCACACCGGTGCTCGAACCCTTCAACACGGGAGAAGGCGCATCGCCGGTGTTGTTGCCGTCGTGATCAGCCGACGCAAACGCCGCGCCCTGGCCGATGTCCCACGACCGGCTGTCATAGAACACGCCCGGCCCACCGCCATCGGTCCCGGTGGTGCCACCGACGAAGAAGCCGCCCGTGCCGCCCACCATGCCCGAGGACACACTCGTATCCACACCGGTGAATATCGTCGCCGAGGCAGGCGCCACAACCAGGGCCAAAACAATAGCGCCGGCCCAAACTCTCATGAAAAGTCCCATGCTTCCCACTCCTCAAGTGATCAACTGTTGCACAACTCTCATCACGACGACCCAGACCGGATCGCCGATTCCCTTGATAAGCCGACACGCAAACCGGCTAATCCCGACGCCCAAGATTACCCCCAGAACAACCGACAAGCAAGGAAAATACAAGAATCGGATTCATTTATCGCTCTCACGGGACCATAATGGCCACTTCGAGATCCAATTATGATCAGCCATGCCCATTACCCGTTGCTGCGGATCAGCCGCATCTGGTAGATCTTCCACCCCTCATCCGTCCGACGCAGCCAATGGTGATACCGCCCCACCATCAGGTAATCCTGCGTCGCACCGTTACCGTTTTCCCGCGGCTTGCCCTTGTGGCGCGCGTGCAGACTCGACACCGCAAACGCCTCATCCCCGTCGATCTCAATCGAATACACCGACGCCAGGTGCTGCGTCCACGCGTACCGCTGTGTAAACGCGTCCAGCCGCTTCACGCGATCGTCGATGTGCTCATCGCGAAACTGCCCGCGTCGGTACAGCTTGTAGCTCTCGGTAAAGATGCTCCGGTGCAGCTCCCAGTCCTTCGTATCCATGCTCAGCGCATACGCCTTGACCACCCACGAGATCGCATCCTTGTCGACCACGGCGCGCAGCTGCGCCCCTAAACCCTCTCCCCGTGCCACCTCGACAGGCCCCTCCTCGGCCTGCATCTGTGCAAACGAATACGCCGTCCATCCCAACACCATCGCAGGCAGAATCACCCCCAAACCCATCCCCAACCTCCAGCGCAAAGCCATCACCCGGTTCGACATCACACACCGTCCCTTTCATCGGTCACCTGTTTCACGCGGAAACCCGCCGCTCATCCACTTAGACGCGGGCCGTACCCCAATTGACTCAACACCGCAGAAAGAAAAACGGGCGCGCGTCCTCCTCGAACGCGCGCCCGATCCTGGTTACCCACCTCACCAGCGGAAAACCCGCTGGGATCCTCTCAGTTTCGATTCGACGCCGTCTCGCCGCCCGCCGGCTCAACCAGCGGCCGGCCCGTCAGCATCTCGTGGAAGCGATCCGTCGACAGACCCTCAGGCGTCAGCGGCGTCAAAGACGCGTTCACAAACACCGCGTACTCCAGGTCCGTCACGCCCGTCCGCTCCATGCGCGTCAGCAGGTCCGCGATCTCCATCACCCGGCCGTACACCGCGCGATGCTCCTCGCTCTCAGCGAGGTAACGCACGAAGTTCACGTTCGAATCCGACCGCTGGTACGCCGCCCACGCGGCGTTGATCGAGTCACGCAACATCGCCGCGTGATCCTGTCCCGACGCCGTCGCGCCGCCGTCACCGAACCGGATCGAACGCATCACCGCGATCGCTTCCTCAGCCGACGCGCGACGCATGCGGTTGATCGCCAGCGTGCTGCCGGGCGCATTGGTGTTCGCTGTCAGCGCCCGACCGCCGCCGTCGTTATACACACGGATGCGATCCATGCCCGTCACCGTCTCGTTGACCTGCAACCCGCGCGTCGTGGTCACCAGCAACTGGGCCAGGAACGCCTGGTCGGCCGGCGCCAAAAGCGGCTCGCGGATCACGCGGTCGTTAAACGGCAGGGGACCGGCCAACACGAACGCCTGGACATCACCGCCGCCTTCAAACGGCGTCATGTCCAGTGTCTGGTTCGCCGGCACACCACCCGTGGCACTGGCCAGCGAGAACTCGTTCAGCCCTCGGCTCTGCGTGATGAACGTCGCCGCACCCAGCGTGCCGTTGATGTCCGCCGCCGCGCCCAGCGCCGAGCCGATAAACACCACACCGCCCGGGTTCTCGAAGATCGGCGCCAGGTTGAAGTCAACCGCGCCGTTCGTCACCAGGTCCAGGTTCGTGTCCTCGCTCGCCGGGCCGCTCGTATTGCCCTGGAAGTCGTACAGATTGCTCGCCGGTCGCGTGCGAAGAATGATGTCGCCCGTCGAGCTCACGCGGATCGAATCGAACGCGTTCAGGTCGCCGACCTTCACCTCGTCGTACGCCACCAGGCTCAGTGCGCCCAGGCTCGTGAACTTGTTGTTCTGACCCATGATGATCGCGCCGTCCATCGACTCGATCGTCAGCGTGTCACCGCGGTGCTCCATGGTCGCGATCAGCGGGATGAAGCCCAGCGTCACGTGCTCGCCGTCGATCGGCGTCCGACCGCGATCGGTCAGGTCCGCCAGGCTCGGGTTCAACAGGACATCGCCGTACACACCGACCATCGTCGTATCACCCGGCCACATGCCCGAAGAGTCGGGACCGAACGTGATCATCTTACCCGTCGTCGGGTCCGCCACGGCGATCAGGTAATCCAGATTGCCGCCCGTCTGGTATCGACCGCCGTAGGTCACGCCCACGTTGCCGCCGAATTGCACGTTGCCCTCCAGCGCATGCGCCGTCAGGCCCGCGCTGGAGACCCCACCATTCAGAGCAGGCAACTCGAAGCCCATGCTCCCAGCCATGCCGCTGGGTACCGCGTCAAGCGTGCTCAGGAAGCGGATGTCGCCGGTAAAGCTCTTCATGTGAACGTTCTCGGTGATGATCACCGGACCGTTGTAGATCTGGTCGCGCACCGTCGTGATCCGGCTCGGGTCCAACACCGTAAACTGTCCCCAGTTGTTGAACACCGTCTCACCGTTGACACGCAGCGAACCGATGATGCGACCGGGCATCGTCGGGGTCGTGCTGACGCGCAGGTCGAAGTACGTCCGCGGCGACGTGATCACCACGTCCGCACCCACGCCCACGCCCTTGGCGTCAGCCGAGGAATCCGAAACAGACTGGTAGAAACGGACCACACCGCCGTCGCCGCCCGTCTCGAGCGTCGCGTCGTCGAGGAAGTTGGTGATCCCGCGGTAGTCCTGCCGGGTCGTCGTGCGGATCGCGCCGCCGGCGATGTTCGTCGTGCCGTCGATGTCCAGCGAACGCAACGCCTCGCCGGCCGCGTCCGTGCCCACCGTGCCGTTGAAGTCCGCCGAGCCATTCACCGTCAGCGATGCGCTCGCGCCGGTCTCCGACACGACGTTGCCGTTGAACGTCACGCGCGTGCCGGTCAGCGTCGTGTCCTGCTTCAGCACGATCGGCCCGCCGCCGGTCACCGTGTACTCCTGGTACTCGTCGGTCTCGACCGCCGTGCCCGCCACGTCAAACGTGATCGAGCTCGTCGCGTCGGCCGTCAGGTGATCGATGCTCGAGTAGTTCGTATCGATCAGGATATCGGCGCCGGTCAGGTGGATACCCGAACCGACACCCGCCTCAACCTCGCCACCGTACGTCACCGACCCCGCATCCGGGTCGCTCGGAGCCGTCGCCGCCATCGCCAGCGACACCATGTCGCCCGCGCCCAGCGTCACGCCGCTCGCCGCATCCTCAGCCTCCTGAAGATTCGAAGGGTTCACCTCCACCGTCACGCGGCTGCCGTGACGCGCGATGATCACCTCCTCGCCGGCCGACATCGTCAGCAGACCGCCGTCGGCGATCTCGATACGACCGCTGTTGATCACCTTCCCGCCGATCAGCCCCACCTCGCCGGCCCGGATCAGGCCCTCGTTGGTCACCGTCCCGTAGAGCTGATCGAAACGATCCATGCCCGCCAG
>JANQJT010000091.1 GCA_028281485.1 Phycisphaeraceae bacterium | reverse complement strand
GCTCGAGGACATCCAGCCCGCCACGACCATCGAAGACATCAAGGCGAGAATCGCCGCGATGCGCCTCCAACCCGACTTCGAAGATCACACCAAGCCCCTACCCGTCAAAGTGGTCGGCTTGACCGCTGCCCCCGGAAGCCTGGACGCGTACTCGTCCGTCGTTGTCGTCAGCCACGAACCGACGATCAGCGCCTTCGTCGATCAACAGGCCTGGTCGAACTTCGCCGCCGACGAGTGGCAGCTCATCGACGCGGCCCTCAGCCGCGACAAGTCGCTCAGCAAGGTCTCCAACTTCTCTCCCTCCGTCGCCCAGACGCTCAAGCAGCAGGCCGTCGTCGCCGTCGTCTTCAGCCTCATGGCCATCGTGGTCTACATCTGGTTCCGATTCGGCTCGCTCCGCTACGGTCTGGCCGCCATCGCCGCCCTCACCCACGACGTCATCATCACGCTCGGCCTTGTCTCCGCCACCCACTACCTGTTCGACATGCCCCTCGGCCAGGCCCTGCTCCTCGGCGAGTTCAAGCTCAACCTCGGCCTCATCGCCGCGCTGCTGACGATCATCGGTTACTCGCTCAACGACACCATCGTCCTCTTCGACCGCATCCGCGAGAACCGTGGCAAGTTGGCCCACGCCACCGGATCGATCATCGACAAGTCCATCAACCAGACGATCAGCCGAACGCTGTTGACCTCGGTCACCACGCTGCTGGCCGTCGGCACGCTCTACATCTTTGGTGGTGACGGGGTGCGCGGCTTCGCGTTCGCCCTCATCATCGGCGTGATGGTGGGTACCTACTCGTCGATCGCCGTGGCCTCGCCGCTGCTGGCGCTGGGCATGAGCGGTGGATCGCAGGCCGACAGCGACACCGACGAACAGTCCGTCGCCGTGCCCGCCTGACCGGTGCTTTTTCGATCCTCTCCCCGCCCGTTTGGTTGACACACGCCGAGCGCGACGCGGGTACAATGTAACCGCGACGAACCGTGGGAGTGTTGCATGAGCAGTGGGACAAAAATCGCAGTGATCGGTGGGGCGGTGCTCGTCATCGCGATCGTGGGCTACTACACCGTCTTCAGCGGTGGCGGTGACACCGACACCGCCGACACGCAGCCCCCCATCGACCCCAACCTCCGAACCGTCACCACCTCGCTCGACCCCGACGCCTCCGCCGGTTCCGAACCCGACCCCGTCAACCTGCTCGACCTGGATTCCATCGACATCTCCTCCCTGACCGATCTCGACGGCTCATCTACAGACACCGACACATCCACTGACACCGTCGAGCCCACCATCCGACTTGCCACCGACGACCCGCCCGTGGAGGTCGCCACGACGCAACCCACCATCACCGCCCGCGCCACGCAGCCCAACCTGTTCATCGACGACACCCCGCCGACCGGCAACGACACCAAGCCCACCGTCACCATCGCCGTCGAGCCCGACTCGATCACCATGGGCCAGACACCCGACGACGGCGGTCACATCTACGTCGTTCAACAGGGCGACCTGATGTGGAACATCGCCAAGCGCGAGCTCGGCGCGGGAAGCAAGTGGCCCATCATCGCCCGCGCCAACCCCCACGTGAACCCCGACCGCCTCAAGCCCGGCCAGGAGCTGTTCATCCCCCGCGCCGGCCCCGAGATGGGACCGATCGCTGAGAAGACCACCACCGATCCGCTCGGCCTGGGTTTCGATGACGACACGAAGACCGTCATCGTCGGTGAGGACGAAGGCCTCTGGGACATCGCCGCACGCGAGTACGGCGACGGCACCAAGTGGGAGCTGATCTACACCGCCAACAAGGACCGCATCAAGAATCCCGACGTCATCCGAGCCGGCATGAAACTCGTCGTGCCGCCTCTGCCCCGCGACTAACCGAGCTCCGTCCCATGTCCACCGTTGTGTTAGACCTGCCCGGCCTGTCGAGCCGCCTGCTCGATCGACTACCCACCGACGGACAACCCGCCTGGCTACGCGACCTGATCACGCGTGGACGCAACACGATCGAACCCGTCCGCCCCGCGGTCACCATGCCCGCCCAGGCCACGCTCACCACCGGCGTCTTGCCGCAACAGCACGGCATCGTCGCTAACGGCGTCGCCTCCTACCGCGACCCTTCAATCCACACCCGCCTCGACCTGGCCAACCACGCAGAAGACCGAAAGCGCGTCAGCTTCTGGGAACAGTCTAACGACCTGCTCCAGACCCCACGCGTCTGGGCAGATACCGGCAGCACGGTCGCGATGCTCTTCTTCCAGTCCTCCATCGGCGCCGCCGACATCGTTATCACCCCCAAACCGACGCACACGCCCGACGGCAAGACGATCTCCGATTGCTGGACAAACCCGCCGACCTTAAACGAGCAACTCAAAGACGAACTCGGCCCGTTCCCTCTGCATCACTACTGGGGGCCGATGGCCAACATCGAATCGACACAATGGATCGTCGCATCCGCGCAGCACGTCTGGGCCCATCACAAGCCCGACCTCATGCTCACCTACATCCCTCACCTCGACTACAACCTCCAGAGGCTCGGCCCATCCGGCGCGTCGATCCTCGACGACCTCATCGCCGTATTCGACACCATCACACCGCTTGCCGAACAGGTCGCCGCAGACGGCGCACGGCTCGTGCTGCTCAGCGAGTACGGCATGACCGATGTCTCGCGCTCGCTCGCGCCCAACGCGCTGCTGCGCGCACACGACCTGCTCACGATCAACGACACAGGTTTGATCGACTACGCCAACACACCCGCGTTTGCGCTGTGCGATCACCAGGTCGCACACGTCTATCTCAAGGACGAAGCCGACGTCGACCGCATCGCGGCAATGCTCGCCGAGCAATCCGAGGTCAATGAGATTTACACGGGCTCCGCTCGGGCCGAGGTCGGCCTGGACACCGATCGCGCCGGTCACATCGTCTTGTTTGCTTGCGAAGACGCCTGGTTCGAGTACCGCTGGTGGGACGACTGGGCGGATGCGCCCGACTTCGCCTGGACCGTCGACATCCACCGCAAGCCCGGCTACGACCCGACCGAACTGTTCTTCGATCCCACGACCCGCCGCATCCGCGCCGACCAACCCCAACGCGTCAAAGGCTCGCACGGTTCACGCCCCGCCGATCCCGCCGACTGGCCCGTCCTGCTTGGCCTACCGCGTGCGGACCGGCCCATCACCGCCTGCGACGTCGCGCAAATGCTTTGAAATAATCGTGTTGCGCGACACTCGATTTTGACCGCCAATCTCTCGATTACCCTGAAACTCGCCCCGCTGATCTGCGACTAAGATGACGCTGAGGATTGGAAACCGCGACCGATGATGATCTACATCTCTCTATCGACGCTGCTGATGCTGTTCTGTGCCGCGTTCCTGCTGATCTCGCTGGCCGGCGTGCCGGGCAACTGGCTGATGATCGGATCGGCTGTGCTGTTCGACTGGCTGGTCATCCGCGACCAGGAGGTTTTCTGGCTGTGGACCATCCTCGGCGTGATCGGCCTGGCGGTGATCGGTGAGGTGATCGAACTGATCGCCGGCGCGATGGGCGCCAAGAAGTTCGGCGGCACGAAGCGCGCCTCGATCGGTGCGCTAATCGGCGGCGTCGCCGGCGCCATCACCGGCACGATGTTTCTCCCTTTGATCGGTACGATCTTCGGTGCGGTGGCCGGCGCGTTTACGCTGGCAACCGTCATGGAGCTCAGCGGCGGTCGGTCGAAGCACGAAGCGGTTCGCGCCGGTCAGGGCGCCGCCCTCGGTCACGCGGCCGGGAACCTTACCAAGTTTGCCATCGGGTGTGTGATCTGGGTGATCTTGCTGATCGCGGTGATCGTGCAGAACGCGCCGCAAGTGCCCGCCGTCACCGGATAGCTCAGGCCAGCACGGGCGTCAGCCCGTTGTTGTACACCGGGTAGTAATCCTGCAACGCCTTCACGTCCCACGCCCCCTCGCGCAGCGCCACGATCGCTCGCGCCGCCGCCTGCGCGCCGGTGGTGGTCGTGATCATCGGCACGCCGTACCGCACGGCCGTGGCCCGCAGCTTGCCCTCGTCGGTGCCCGCGCCCTTGCGCGTCGGCGTGTTCAGGATCAGGTCCAGCTCGCCGTTCTTGATCATGTCCACCGCGTTGGGCCGGCCCTCGGAGATCTTGTTCAGTCGATTCACTTCGATGTTGTTCTCTTCCAGGCAGCGCGCCGTGCCGCCCGTGGCGTACACCTTGAACCCCGCGCCGACCAGCACCCGCGCCAGCTCGATCACGTGCGGCTTGTCGCTGTCACGCACCGAAAGGAACACGTTGCCGTCGATCGGCAGGTTGCCGCCGGCCGCCATCTGGCTCTTGGCGAACGCCACCGGGAAGTCCGCGTCCGCGCCCATCACCTCGCCCGTGCTGCGCATCTCCGGCCCGAGGATCACGTCCACGCCCGGGAACTTGCTGAACGGGAACACCGACTCCTTCACCGACGTGTGGTCCGGCAGGTAGTTCTCGCTCACGCCCAGATCGTCCAGCGAGCAGCCCGCCATCACCTTCGCCGCGATCCGCGCCCAGCTCGTGCCCGTCGCCTTCGAGACGAACGGCACCGTCCGTGACGCACGCGGGTTCACCTCCAACAGGTAGATCTCGTACGCGTCGTTTGCGTCGTGCGGCCGGGTGATCGCGTACTGCACGTTCATCAACCCACGCACCTTCAACGCCTTGGCCAGCTTGCGCGACTGCGCCACCAGATCGTCGATCACGTTCTGCGGCAGGCTGAACGGCGGGATCGCACAC
This sequence comes from Phycisphaeraceae bacterium, assembly GCA_028281485.1. Lineage (GTDB taxonomy): Bacteria > Planctomycetota > Phycisphaerae > Phycisphaerales > Zrk34 > JANQHD01. The sequence goes on along the minus strand of JANQJT010000091.1, from coordinate 25,425 downwards.
GCCGAGTCGCCCGAGTGCACCCCGGCCTCCTCGATGTGCTCCATCACGCCGCACACCAGCGCCCGCGGGTTCTCGCTGCCGAAGTCGGCCACGACATCAACGTCACACTCGATCGCCTCAGCCAGGAACTTGTCGATCAGCACCGGCGCGTCGGCCAGGTCGCTGACGTTCACCGCGTTCTTCATGTAACGCAGCAGCTGTTCTTCGTCGAAACACGTCTCCATGCCGCGCCCGCCCAGCACGTAGCTCGGTCGGACCAGCACGGGGTAGCTGATGCGGTTGGCGATCTCGATCGCCTGCTCCAGCGAGTACGCGATGCCGTTGGGCGGCTGCTTGAGCTGTAGATCGTTGAGAAGCTGTTGGAACCGCTCGCGGTCTTCGGCCAGGTCGATGCTGTCGACGCTGGTGCCGATGATCGGCACGCCCGCGGTCTGCAGCCCGTGCGCCAGGTTCAGCGGCGTCTGCCCGCCGAACTGCACGATCGCGCCAAACAGGTTGCCCTCTTCACCTAGCGGCGCGCCGTTGAGGCGCTCGCACAGGTTCAGCACGTCCTCCAGCGTCAGCGGCTCGAAGAACAGCAGGTCGCTGGTGTCGTAATCGGTAGAGACGGTTTCGGGGTTGGAGTTGACCATGACCGACTCGTAGCCGAGCTCGTCGGCCGCGAACGCCGCCTGCACACAGCAGTAGTCGAACTCGATGCCCTGACCGATGCGGTTCGGCCCACCGCCGAGGATGATGATCTTCTTGCGGTCGGTCACACGCACCTCGTCGTCGGTGATCGTCTCACCGTTGACGGTGATCGGCGCCTCGTACGTCGAGTAGTAGTAGGGCGTCTCGGCCTCGAACTCCGCGGCGCAGGTGTCGACCAGCTTGTAGACCGGCTCGATGCCCAGCGACTTGCGGTGCTCGCGCACCCGGAGAATCGTGTTGGTCGTGATCGATCCGAGGTACAGGTTCGCCAGCTGCGGGTCGCTGTAGCCCAGACGCTTGGCCTGGAACAACAGGTCGCGCGGCAAGTCCTCGAGTTTCTTGTAGCTGCGCAGCTCCGACTCGAAATCCACCAGCTGCTTGATCTGATCGAGGAACCACGGGTCAATCCGCGACAGCTCGTGCACCTGCTCGAGGGTCCAGCCCATCAGGAACGCGTAACGCACGTAATACAGGCGACCCTGGCAGGGCACGGTCAGCTTGCGACGCAGCTTGTCTTCGTCGACGGGATACTCGGGATTCTCGGTGCCGCGCTCGGCGGCCAGGCGCTTGTCGTTGGCGTCCAGGCCCAGGCCGAACCGCTTGACCTCCATCGAGCGGATGCCCTTCTGCAGGGATTCCTTGAACGTCCGACCGATGCTCATCGCCTCGCCCACGCTCTTCATCTGCGTGGTCAGCGTCTCGTCGGCCTCGGGGAACTTCTCAAACGTCCAGCGCGGCAGCTTCGTCACCACGTAGTCGATCGTCGGCTCGAAGCACGCGACCGTCTTGCCCGTGATGTCGTTGGGCAGCTCGTCCAGGGTGTAACCCACCGCCAGCTTCGCCGCGAGCTTGGCGATCGGGAAACCCGTCGCCTTCGACGCCAGCGCGCTGGAGCGCGACACGCGCGGGTTCATCTCCACCACCACCATCTCGCCGTCGGCCGGGTTCACCGCGAACTGCACGTTCGACCCGCCCGTCTCCACGCCCACCGCGCGGAGGATCGCGATCGACGCGTCGCGCATCTGCTGGTATTCCTTGTCCGTCAGCGTCTGCGACGGCGCCACCGTGATCGAGTCGCCGGTGTGCACGCCCATCGCGTCGATGTTCTCGATCGAACAGATGATGACCACGTTGTCCGCCCGGTCGCGCATGACCTCCAGCTCGTACTCTTTCCAGCCGAGCACCGACCGGTCGATGAGCACCTGGGTGATCATCGACGCGTCCAGGCCGCGCTTGACGATGTCTTCAAACTCTTCCCGGTTGTAGGCGATGCCGCCGCCCGTGCCGCCGAGCGTGAACGCGGGGCGGATGATCGCCGGCAGCCCGCACACCTCCAGGAAATCCCACGCCTCCTCCATCGTCTCGACCGTCTTGGCCAGCGGCTGGTGCAACCCGATCGACTCGACGATTTCCCGGAACTCATTGCGGTCTTCAGCCCGACTGATCACCCGCCGATCGGCGCCGATCATCTCCACCCCGAACTTCTCCAGGATGCCCTCGTCGAACGCCTTGCACGCGCAGTTCAGGCCCGTCTGCCCGCCCAGCGTCGGCAGCAGCGCGTCGATCGGGTTGCCCGCGTCGGCCTCGGCCTGCAGGATCTTCTCGATCGTTTGCGTCGTAATCGGTTCGATGTAGGTCCGGTCGGCAAAGCCGGGGTCGGTCATGATCGTCGCGGGGTTGGAGTTCACCAGCACGACGCGGAAGCCCTCGTCTCGCAGGGCCTTACACGCCTGCGTGCCGGAGTAATCGAACTCGCAGCCCTGCCCGATGACGATCGGGCCCGAGCCGATGATGAGGATGTTCTGGATATCGGTGCGTTTTGGCATGCGCGGGATCGATCTTTCTGGAGGTTGGTCGGATCAGCACGGCCCCGGCAAATTGCGGAAATCTTAGCGGTCCCGCGCCTATTTCTCAACCGACCCTCCCCTGTTTTTCCCGCCGCTCACCGACTCAACGCCGCTCCAACAGAAACAACTGCTCAGTGACATACCGCGGCCGATTTCGCAGGTTTCGACTGCCGCGAAAAGCGTTGTAAGGCCGCTCGATCACCTCCACCCGGCCGTGCAAACGCAGCAATCGCACGAAGTCGTCCCGATTAATGAACCCCTCGTTGTTGTACGAGATCAACAGGAAGTCGGCCGGCGTGTTTTCCACCAGGTCCGTCAGCGCGCCCAGCGCCGCGCGCGGCCTGTTGTACGCCGACCGTTGCCAGTCCACCGGGATACCCGACACCGGGCTCACCTCATCCGGCTCCCGATTTGCCACGATCAGGTTCAACATGAAGTAGTTTGAGCCGTACGGGTGCTGGTTGTAAGGCGGATCAAAATATGCCAGGTCGATCGGGTCGATCGCACGCACCACGTCGTTCGCATCACCTCGATACGTCTTCACGTCGCAATCGAACCGGCTCAACACGGGTAGCGGCAGCGCGACCCGCCCCATGATGCGCGTTAGCGCATCGCGGTTGCTGCCGCCGAACTGCCCGATGCCGGTCGCGCGGTCCTTGTAGAATCCCTTGAACACGCCGGACGTGTTGGCGTGGACCGAAGCGGCGCTGAGGAGTGGGCCGAGGAAAAACACGCGGTGTTCAACCGGCACGCGATCGATCAGCCAACGCAACGAGTCGATGCGCATCGCGTTGTCGTTGGTGTAGAACGCCCGCTCGCCGGGCCGGATATCCGTGTCGTTCTTGGGTGAGTACAGCCGGCGGATGAACCCGTCGCGCACGGGCAGGTCGTCGAGCTGGTCGAGTATGTATGCGTGACTGTTGCGCAGCGCATCCAGATCGATCTCCGACCGATTGGTCAGGTAGCACGCGCCGAGCACTTGTGCGTACGACTCGATGTCGTTGGTCGTCAGCGACTCGGCGTAGCGTTTGAAGAAACGCGACACGACGCCCGACCCCGCGAACGCATCGAAGATGCGCAGCCGATCCCGCCCGGTTCGCTCCAACACCCGGTCCAGTCCCCGCTGAATCAGCGGCAGAAGCGCCCGTTTGTTGCCTATATACGTGATCAACTGCTCGCGCAGATACGACGGGTCTTCCGCGCGTCGCGGCGGGGCGAGGGCGATCCTGGTCGGCGCTTGTGTCACCGGGTTTTTATCGGTCAATCACGCGCCGGCGAATCAATCCTCATCTGATTTGAACAATCCAAACGAAAAACAAGCAGCCGAACCGTAGCTGCCGCATCGCGCACCGCTTACAATCGCTCTGCTGAAAGGCACCGCCATGACCGACCTCATCCAGGACGACCCTTGCGGAGATTCAGCCGTCCTCGAGCGGACCGGCTCGGACGTGCGTTTGCTGGCGATCGACGTCGACGGCACGCTCCTGCGCAGCGACGGCAGCCTCACCCGCACCAACGGCGACGCCATCCGCGCCGCCGCTCGGGCCGGCGTCAAGGTCGTCATCTCCACCGCCCGTCCGCCGCGCGGCGTCAAGCAGATCTACGACGTGCTCGGCCTCGACACCCTCACCATCAACTACAACGGCGCGCTCATCCACGACCCGCAACGCAACCGCAACCTCTCACACCTGCCCGTCGACCCCCTCCTCGCGCAGCGCGTCATCACCGCCGCACGCAAGGCCTACAAGCCCTGCGTCGTCAGTGTCGAGATCCTCGACCGCTGGTACACCGACCACTACGACGAATCCCTGCCCATCGAGACCGGCAAGATATTCACCCCCGACTTCATCGGGCCCATTGAGGCCTTCCTCACCCGGCCGATCACCAAGCTCATGCTCATGGCCCAACCGCAACACCTGCGCACCGTCATCGAGGCCGTGCGCAAGCGCTTCGCCAACGAGCTGTGCATCGTGCAAAGCGACCGGCACCTGCTGCTGATCATGCACCCCCACGCCAGCAAGGGCGCCGCGCTGGCCCAGGTGGCCGAGCGCTACGGCATCCGTCAGAGCGAGACGATGGCGATCGGCGATGCGCCAAACGACGAATCGATGTTGCGCTGGGCGCAGATCGGCTGTGCCGTCGCCAGCGGCTGGCAGCAGACGCTCGATGCGGCTAACGTCATCGTCCCGTCCAATGACGACAACGGCGTCGCCGCGGCGATCGGTCAATACGTTCTGGGTTAAGGCAATGGCCGACGGTCAGTCGTTCATTGGCTCGTGGCGCACGCGGCACGCCGCCGTGCACAGGCTCAGCAGCTTCTCGTACTGCTTGGTGACCGCTTCGATCGCGTCTTCCGAGCCCGCGCTCGACGCGTTCATCAGGTCGGCGGCGACCTCGCTGATCTGGGGATAGCCGTACCCGCCGCTGGCGCCGCGGATGTCCTGGGCCACCGCCGCGATGTCCCCGACCTGATGCTGCATCACCATCCGGTGGATCTCTTCCAGCCGCGTTTCCAGGCGTTCGAGGTAATTCAAAATCAGCGGGCGCATCTTGCGGTTCTCCCACTGCTCGGAGTAGATCGGCTCGATGCCGCTCTCCTGCGAGTGATCGTGCATCACGAACTTGCCCACCACGTCCACCGCGTCTTCTAACTGGAACGGCTTGGGCAGGACCCGCGCGAAACCCGCGCTCAACAGCGACTCGTGATCCGACTCGTTGCCGTCACACAACGCGAGGATCGGCCCGTTGAACCCGTGCTCGCGCAGCTTCTTCATCAGCGCCTCGCCGCCCTCGGGCGGCATGTTCTTGTCGATGATCACCAGGTCAAACAGCTTCACCAGGATCATCTGTTCCGCCGACTCCGATGTCTCCGACGTCTCAACCGTCAGGCCTACCGACTGACCGATGAAGTTAAAGAGCTCGCGGTCGTCGATCGATCCGCTGACGAAGAGCACCTTGCCGCGCATGCGCGTGACCTGTCCCGAGATGTTGCCGGCGCTGTTGGCTCGCACCGCCTGCACGTAACGGTACACCTCGATCGGTTCCTCGAACCGCACACCGACCTCGTGCACGTTGCCCTGCACGTGGACGCAACGCACGACCTTGCCCATCACCTGTGTGGTGTCGTTCTCGATCGTGCGCAGGGTGATGCTGCAGGGGGTGTCGTTGTAACAGAAGCTGCCGTGGAGGAAGCCGATCCCGCCGCGCGACAGGTTGCGCGGGCGCACCTTGTACGTCGCGACGTTACCGCCGGGGTGGGTCATCTTCACGATGATCGCACCGGCCGAGTAGGTCAGCCGATCCTCGATGCGCTGCTCGTTGGCCTGGAACGAACTCGAGCCCGTGTTGAGCTTGTTGAGGATCTGCTGTTGATCCTTCTCGTTCATTCGAATCGCATCGGTAAAAGATTGATCGCCGTGCTGTCTTGACACGGAAAACCTCCGAGGGAAAAAGCGGGTTCTTTCACCTCATTCATCGGTCTAACGCCGGGGCCACTTTTGCGCATCGGGGCGGGATTCGTCGTGCTGGCCCGCCTCTCGGCAAGCGGATATTATGCTGTGTTCGTAGCGGGCCGGCGGGTCGGTCCGGTAAAACCCCTTCGGAACGCGATTGAGGACTGGACATGCTGCCACGCCGTAAAACCCGTCAGGTCTCCGTGGGCGACGACCGCGTGGGCGTTGTGAAAGTAGGGGGAGATGCCCCGGTGGCCGTGCAATCCATGACGTCCGGCTACACCTACGAGATCGACACCTGCGTCGCGGAGATCAACAAGCTCGCCGCCGCCGGCGCCGACATCGTCCGCGTCGCCGTTCCCGAGAAAAAAGACACCGAAGCCCTCAAGGAAATCCTGCCCCAGGTCTCCGTGCCGATCGTCGCCGACGTGCACTTCCATTTCAAACGCGCCCTCGAGGCCGTCGAAGCCGGCGTCCACAAGATCCGCCTCAACCCCGGCAACATCGCCGACCGCAAACAGGTCGAACAGGTCATCGCCGCCTGTAAAGAGCGCGGGCTGCCCATCCGCGTCGGCGTCAACGAGGGATCCATCATCGAGCGCAGGGACAAGCAGAAGCGCATGAAGGAGCTCGGCGGCGTCTTCTCCGACAACAAGCACGGCCACTTCCTCGCCATCATGATCGTCAAGCTCGAGGAATACCTCGACATCTTCTACGACAACGACTTCTACGACGTCGTCATCAGCGCCAAGAGCCCCGACCCCACCCTCGTCATCGACGCCTACACCGAGATCTCCAAACGCTTCGACCACCCCCTGCACCTCGGCGTCACCCACGCCGGCCCACGCGAGACCGCCATGATCCGCTCGTGTGTCCCGCTCGGTCACCTCCTGGCCGCCGGCATCGGCGATACCGTCCGCATCAGCTACGCCAACGACCCGGTCTACGAAGTGGAAGACGCGCTGGAGATGCTCTACTGCCTCGGTCTGAAGCAGCGCAAGGGCGTGGACCTGATCGCCTGCCCCACGTGCGGCCGCATCCAGGTGGACCTGTTCACCCTCGTGCAGGAGGTCCGCAAGAAGCTGGCCGACGAGATCGCGCTGCCGATCAAGGTGGCGGTGATGGGCTGCATCGTCAACGGGCCCGGCGAGGCCGAGGGCGCGGATGTGGCGATCTTCGCCGGCGATCGTCGCGGCATCATCTACGTGCAGGGCGAGAAGGTCGCCAACGTGCCCGAGGAAGACATCCTCGAGGCGCTGCTCGATGAGTGCCGCAAGTTCGAGGCCCGCGTGAACGCCGGCGAGGTCAAGCTCGGCGAGAAGGTCGTCGAGATCGCACCGCCCGATCCGATCGGCGAACTCGGCAGCGGCTTCGACAAGATCGCACAAGGCGATGTCGACAGACTCACCGACCTGACCATCGGCGGCCAGTAAACCGTTCCATCGCCCGTTATCTCACGTAGAAGTCCACGCTGTATGTCCGCGTGATCGTCTCGCCCGGCTCAAGCTCGAGGTCCCACGTCACATCGCTGTGGTTATTAATGCCGTAGCCGCTGCGGGACCAGTCGGACGGGTGATAATCGTCGATCACAATCGCGCCATCGTCCGATGCCTCGGTCACCTTGCCGGGCACCGAGGTGTTGATGCGCAGCGTGATCGTTTCCTCCGTGTAGTTGGTGACCGTGACCGTGCCTTCTTTTGTGATCAGCGCGTACTGGTTGTGGTCCCAGGTCAGCGCGTTGGCCTGGCGGTCGGTCTCACGCTCGGTCAGCGAGGCGCGCACGTTGACCGCGACGGTCATCGGCAGCAACGTCCTGCCCCCGGGCGGCGTGTACGTCAGCAGGTCCTGTCCGATCGGCACGTGGCCGCGCATGATCATCGCCGCGCCCGTCGTCCAGGGCACCTCGGATCGGTTGGCCAAGTCCAGCTGATGCCACACCTTCGTCGTCATCAGGCGCATCGGAGAATCGACGCGCGACGAGCCGTGCGCCGATCTTGTCGACATCATGCCGCCGTGCCGCGGGTGTCGAACGACCGGCAGGTCCAGCGTGTAAACGTGCTCGATCGGCGCCTCGGCCTGCCACAGCGGCAACGTCGCCCGCCCGCCGCGGCGAAGCGTAAAGCCCGGCACGCTGTAGACAAACAGGTCCTGCTCGCCCGTGGCCGCCAATTCTTCGGGCAGATCGATCGCCGCCGATCCGCCGGCGTCAGGCGCGTTCGTGTGATGCGGGCCGCGGTACTCGCTGGCGCGCTGTGTGAAGGCCGCGTTGGACATGGCGCTGCCGTGTCCCATGATCTGCGGCGCCGCCTGGCGCAGCGCGTTGCGTAGCTGGCGCTCCAGCGACAGCGGCGACACCACACCGCTGAATCGGAAGTTCGGCACGCCCACCACCAGGTCCAGCGCCACGTCTTCGAAATCCTCCAACTCGTTGAGCACCTCGGCCTGCAGCGACATGGCCGCGGCGTCGACCAGGTCGCCGCTCAACCGGTACGTGGGGACCCATCGCATGCCGGGCGTGAAGTACATCAGCGTGATGTCGACGGGCTTGCCCGCCGCCCGGTCGCCCATGACAAACGTCAACTGCTTGGCGCGCTCGAACGCGTTGGCTCCGCCCGCCCGCGACGGCAGCGCATCGCCCTGGACACGGACCACGCGCCCCAGCGAGATCGAAACGGGCTGTTCGCCGCCGGCCGGCAACACGTTGGCAAACACGTTCGCATCGGTCTCGATGATCGCCAGCATCCGCCCCGTCACGGCGGTGTCATTATCCAACACCAGCGTCACCGTCTTGCCCTTCACGCCGCCCAGCAGGCTCGCCAGCGGCGTGGTGGGTCGAGGCTCCTGGGTGCTTGCGTGCGGCACAGTTGTGCTGCGTCGCCACGCGTTGGTGTACTCCGCACGCATGCTCAACACCTCATCCGACGCCCCCACCGCCCAGAAGCTGCCCAACACAGCGCTGTCCGGCACGCGGTCGGTGTAGACGTTGCCCTCGGCGTCAGCCGTACCGGTGGCACGCTTGATCACCAGCGCGTGACCGTCCTTGAAGACGACCACGCGCTCGGTGGTCAGCGTCAGGCGGCCGTCGTTGGCGCGGGCCGCTGCGGCAGTTGCACCCATCAGCAAGGCGATCAAAGCAAAACGATAGACACGGACATGACGCATGGTGATGACCTCCGGTTGTGAGCCTGGTTGTCTCATCGCCCCGGTCGGGCGTACGGGTATTGGACGCACGAGATTGTTTTCGGTTCCCCGATGTTCTTGAGGTGCATCCGGCGCAATAAAAAACCAGCCCGCTCGGACCGGTTTGTGTGAACTTCGGTAAACTCTCTCACGTGATCAGTTCGAGGTGACGGTGTTCTCGATCCGTTCGATTTCCTCCTCGATCTGGCGGTACTCGCGGGCCCGCTGGGCGTTTGCGTCGCGCTCAGCCAGGTCCTGCTGGGCCTTCTTCAGGCGGGCACGCTGGGCGGTCAGTTCGTCATCACCGAGAGCGGCGCCGGTGTAGACATCGCTGATCGCCTGGTCGCGGCGTTGTTTCTCGATCTCCCAGTTGTTGGCCAGCCTGCGGTAATGGTCTTCGTGGGCCTTGCGTTGCTTGTCGTCTTCCAACACGCCGGAGATCAGGCCTACGCCTGCGCCGATGGCCGTGCCGGTCAGCGTGCCCTCGGTGTCACCGCCCGCGGCCTGGCCGAACACCGCGCCCACCGCGGCGCCCCCGGCCGTGTGCGTGATGACCTCGTCCCGCTCGATCCCCTCGCTGCGTTTCTGCTGCTCCCAGGACACGTACAACGGCCCACCGGGCGCGTAGGGGTTCTCGGGCGAGTAATTCATCTCAGCGACGCGGTGCTCGCTGCAGCCGGTGGCGGTCAATGCCAAACCCAGCATCCCAAGCACGAATAGTCCGGTCATGGTTTTCATGGCAATACCCCTTGGTTCACAGGGCTCTTGATCCATTGATTATACGTCCCGGCAGGGCGGATTCATTCAAATCACTCGGATTGGTGCGGCTTTTGCACCCAACATTCCCGTTTGATTTGTCCGTAGCGTCGGGTTCACTAGATAAAGGCCGATAACTTTATTTCTAAATCCTTTTGCCTCATATGGTTCAGCCCCATTTTTTTCTGGCGTTTGTGACAATTACGATTATATTAGTCAGCGGAGACAAGGGGAAAGATCTGACAAATCGTGGCCGTTGTGTCTTTGAAACGGTGATGTGATCGGTCCAGCCGGTCTGCCGCGGTTTTAAGCAGCCGGACATTCTGGCCGATAAAGCGTCTTGCAGGAGTGAAGAAAGATCTGCTTGCAAGGATGACGCTATGCACGAGAAGAGACGAGAGCAACCCGAAGACCTGCGTGAGCACACCCGGTATGCGCTGAACGCCGCCTACACCTCGGTCGCGGTGCGCCGCGAGGGTGAAGACGAATACACCCACATGGGCCACGCCTACGACATCTCCAAGGGCGGGATGCGCGTTGAGCTGGACGAATCGCTCCAGCAGGGCGAACGCGTGGACCTCAAGGTTTCGCTGCCCGGCGAGCAGATCATCCAGATCCACGCCAGCGGCGTCATGGTCCGCCTGCACGACGAGGACGAACTCGGCCCGGTCCGCATGGGCCTCAGTTTCGACGGCTCGATCGACAAGGCCGAATCGAAAAACCTCGACGACTTTTTCGAGTCTGGGCAGTCCGCCGCAGCGTAAGGCCCCACACGGCACATGAACGCTACCAACCCGTCGCTCGTCGACGGGTTTTTTTATTGACCGCCGCTGCCGTTTGACGAACAATTCAGATAGGTGGACCGACCAACCGAAAGGAGGCTGCCCAACCGAGCACGCAACAACCCAACGCCCGTGTCGCGGCGCAGGCGACACCGCCGATCGTGAGCATCATTCGTCATCATCATCTGATCATTTGCCGATCGGCGTTTTTAATGCGCTCGTCTCACGACGCCTCGTCCGCGCCGCCGTGCCACGTCACGCTCAACCGGGGCAATCGATCGCCGATCCGATCGGCCACCGCCTTCAACTCCGCTTCGGTCAGCGGGTGCAAATCGGCCCGGCGCGTCTCGCGCGCCACGGTGTACAGGTCCACGCGTTTGATCCCGCAGCCCCCTTCGAACAACTCAACCAAGCGATCGATGTACGCATCGATCTGCGCCTCACCGGGAACGCGGTCGCCCTCACGCAGCAACATCGTTTGGATCACCAGGGGCCTTCGCCGACCCGCCTCGCCAATACACGCGACCACGCGGTCGAGCGTGACGTTGCCTTTCGGTCGGTCGATGCGCTGGAAGTCTTCTTCCCTGCCCGCATCGAGCTTGGCCCAGACCTCACCGGTCGCCGCGTCGAGTCTGTCCAGGGCCGCGATCACGTCGGGCCGATCCAGTCGCGTGGCGTTGGTGATGACAACGATGGGGCGGTCTGTAAACCCGTGCCGATCGCGACAGGCGATGGCCGCGTCGCACGCCGCGGCAAACAGCGGGTGTGCGGTGGGTTCGCCGTCTCCGCTGAACGCGATGTCGTTGAGGCGGCGCAGCTCGGTTGGGGTGGCATTGAACTTCTCGTCGCGCCAGAAGCCGCCGTCTGCCACAGCCGAGAGGATCGCGTCCAGTTCCGCCGTGAGCACCTTAAGGTCCACCGCCTCGCCGCGACGCACGGTCGTCAGGTCCACCTGGCAGTAGATGCAGTCGTAGTTGCACGCCCCGTCGACGTTGAGATTGATGCCCACGCTCAGACCGCCGCTGCGCCGGCTGATGACGGGGTAGACATAGCGGAAATCGTGCCAGTGTCGGCTGTGATCGGTGATCAGACCGCTGGATTCGGACATGCGACTATTGTAGGGCAGAAACGGCGAGAAACCCGCGCGACTTGTTAACCGGCCTTGTGATAGCGCTGGCTGGTGGTGTACGCCGCCATCAGGATGTGCCGCAGCATCTCCACGCTGGTCCGCTCCATCCACTCGTCGGTGAAATCCAGCGGGATATCACGGAAGCTGCGCAGCTCGTGAATGCACTGTTCCTTGGTGTATCCCAGGATCGTCTGGGCAAGCTGATCGACCGGTTGCTGCGGGCTCATGCGATTCCTCCGCCTCACGCGGCGTTGCGGCCCAGGTGCCGGGAATCGGGGATCCGGGATTCCGGGGGGTCGCTACGCGTAAACGTCCAGAAAGATGGAGTTCTCATCGGCCGTCGGTCCGTACGCCTTTTGCGGATCGTAAGGATTTTTAGGCTCGCCGGACGGGATCGCGTGGGGTTCGTACGCCACCGCGGGCGGCGTCTGGTAGCCGGCGGGCTGATAGGGCCACTGGGCGGGCTGAATCGACGGTCGCAGCTTGAGATTGGGCATGGCGTTAGCGTGCATGGCCGGCGGGGCGACGAGGGCATCGGTCGAGTAGGCCAGGCCGATGAGCTTGCCGCGCCGCAGGGCCTCAGCCGACGCCGACAGCGATGGGGCGTACAGCCGGCGCGCCAACAGGTGAGCGGTGAGGTTCGACGAATCGAAGATGGGAGCGATCTGCAGCATGCCCTGCTAACTGCGAGACCGGGGCCTGCGAAATCAATATGGCCGCAAGATGTTTCATACAAGTCACTTGCGATGATTCGGGCGATGTGGCAGTTGTGCCGATGCTGACGGATGTTGACCGGCCGCAACACCACCGCGATGATCCGTCGCTCATGCGCACCGACGATCTGGACTACCACCTGCCCGAAGAATTGATCGCCGACCGCCCCCCCGAGCGGCGCGACGCCGCCCGCCTACTGACCGCCTCCCTGGCTGACGGCTCGGTCGCCCATCACCACGTCACCGACCTGCCCGACCTGCTCCAGCCCGGCGACCTGCTGGTCCTCAACGACACCCGCGTCCTGCCCGCCCGCTTCACCGCGACCCGCGCCGCGACCGGCGGAAGCGTCGACGGCCTGTTCGTTGAGACCCGCAACGACACGACCTGGCACGTCATGCTCCGGTCCGGAGGCAAACTCACCGCCGGTGAGCGCATCGCCTTCGAAGACGACCACGCCATCGAACTGCTCGACCAGCTTCCCGACGGCTCGTGGATCGCCGCCAAGCAAAGCGCGCTCGACACCGAGGCCCTGCTCGATCGTGTCGGCGCCATGCCCCTGCCGCCGTACATCCTGAAAAAGCGCGGCGATGTTGATTGGGACGACCTCGATCGACTCCGCTACCAGACCGTCTACGCCCGCCAGCCCGGCGCCGTCGCGGCCCCCACCGCGGGATTGCACTTCACCGATGACCTGCTTCGTGCGCTGACCGAGCGTGGGATACATTTGACCTACGTCACGCTGCACGTGGGATTGGGTACGTTCGCGCCCGTGAGAGCCGAAGACCTGAACGATCACGCGATGCACACCGAGCGCATCAGTGTGCCGACCGAGACACTGGAGGCCTTGCGCGCCGCGCGAGTCGAGCAACGCCGCATCATCGCGGTGGGCACGACATCGGTGCGCACGCTGGAGTCGCTGCCCGATCCGTTGCCAACCGGGACGTACGAAGCGACGACCGACCTGCTCATTCAGCCGGGCTACGCGATGCGCTGGACGGATGGGCTGCTCACCAACTTCCATCTGCCGCGCAGCACGCTGCTTGCGCTGGTCGCCGCGATGACCGGGCTGGATCGTTTGATGGAGCTGTACCGCGTCGCCATCGATCAGCGCTACCGCTTCTACAGCTACGGCGACGCGATGCTGCTGACCTAACCGTTTGATTTGATGAACAGCGCGGTGATACGCTTGGCGCTGTCGAGTGTGATCGTGACGACCATGCCGGATTCTCTTTCGGTCTGCACGCTCACGCGGTAGGCGATCTGGTCGGCCGGGAGAGAGAACTGGCTGTGTCGCTTGTGGCTTGTGATCGCGACGAGTCGGCCGTGCTTTTCATGAATGCGTTGCATCGCTTCCTGGGCGGTCTGCGGCAGGAACGCCGCGGCAAACTCGGGGCTGAACCGCGCGGTCACCTTCGCGTATCGACCCGACAGCAGGTCACCGATGATGGTCTCCACGGTCGGCCCGTACGTCTCCCACCGGTCGTCGATCGGCTCGGGCTCGGCGGGCGCAGCCGTCTCTGCCGGCTCGGCAGACTCCGTCACTTCGACCGCCTCAACATAACCCTTGTCCGGCGGATCGAGACCCTCATCGGTGATGACCGTTGGCGCAACGGACTCGCCGGCGCTATCTTCGGGCGGCGTGGTTGCCGGCGCGATGCTCTCAACACCCTCGTCTTCGAGCTGCTGTGTCTTTTCCACGACCTGGTGCATCGGCGTGCCCGTCGCCACCTCCAGGATCACCGGGTCGGCTTGTGCGACCTCCGGATGATCGCCGATCCGCTCTTCGGGCTTCAGTGCATCGGCATCGATGGGCTGGGGAGCCTCAATCGCGTCCGCCATCTGTTGCGCGAGCGTTTCTGCTGAAGGCATTTGCGTCTGTGCGACGAGCTGGGCCAATAGCTCGTTGTGTGCTTGCTGACTGGCGACGAGCTGTTTCTGCTGTTCGTAGATCAGCCAGGCCGATCCGCCGATCACGACGATGAGGGCAGACAACAGGGTGCAGATGAGCGCTTTCATGGTCTTCGCCTTCGATTGAGCCGCCCGGTCGATCGTGGGGGGCATCCTTTGTATCGGCTTAGTGGTATCCTATTCTGTATGACGCGTTGGCTGGGGAACTTGTTCAAAATCGATCGGTCGCTCGGGGCCCGGGGTGAACGGGCCGCGGCCAAATATCTCAAGAAAAAAGGGTACACGATCCACGTGCGCAACCTGCGCAACCGGTTCGGTGAGATCGATCTGATCGCCCAGCCGCCCGACGCGAAGGTCATCGTGATCGTGGAGGTCAAGGCCACGCGCAGCGACAATCCCCCGCCCGAGGTGCACGTCAACCGTGCCAAGCAGGCCAAGCTCACCGCGCTGGCCGGACAGGTCATTCGGCGGTTCCGCTTGCACAACCGGGTGGTGCGGTTCGATGTGGTGGGAGTGGTGCGGCCCGAGGAAGCCGACAAGCCGATCCGGATCACGCATCACCCTAACGCGTTCGGCGCCGTTTATTGACCGGGGATGGGCTCGCCCATCAGCGACGCCATCGCGATGTCCACCGCGCCGGGGTAGAGGAATGCGCCCCATCCGGTCGACATCAGCCACAGGCCGTACAGCGCGTGCTCGAAGCTGGAGACGAACAGCGATCGGCTGCGGTGGTGGGTCCACGCAAACAGCGCCCCGCCGACCAGCGTGACCGTGGGCGCGATCGGGTTGCGGAAGATGATGTGCAGGAACCCGAAACACAACGCGGAAACCACGACCAGCGCGATCGGATTGCCCAGCAACGGCTTGTAGCGGTGCAGTAAAAACACCCGGTAGATAATGCCCTGCGGATACACGCTGAAGATCGGGTAGAGACAGATGATCATCGCGATCAGCCACGGCTGATTGCGCGGCAGATACAAGAACAGCTCTTCGGTCAGCCACCACGTCGCAAAGGCGATCACCGGCGCCAGGCAGACGAAACGCAGCAGGATCGGTTTCCAGTGATCTTTTATCGCACGCGCGTTCCAAAGCTCCTTGCGATCGAACGTCTTGTCGCGCAACAGCATGACAAGGATGCAGGCCATGAAGACCCAGAGAATCGGCAGCAGCGTGCGGTGCGGCTTCAGAAAGTACACGCCGATCGGCAGCAGGCCGAACATGCCGATCATTTCAAGGATGAGCCGGGAGTTTCGCGTCATGGTCGGGGCATGATAGACCAAAGCCCGCGCGGCGGGGGGGGTTATTCCAGATCGTAGAGCGAATTGTCGGCGCTCAGGAACCCCGTGCCCTCGGCAATCAACGGCTCGGTCGCGGGGTAGGAGGTGGTGTGACGTTCGGACCACGGCTCGGCGTGGCCGTCGACGAAGCCCACATTGGCATGGCCGGCGTGTCGGTAGCCCTGCGTGCCGGCGTGGCGACCGGCGATCGTTTCCTGCGGCGCAGAAAACGGCGAACGCATGTACTTGTTGGCGCCGGAGGCGTATTCGCCGTCACCGAACGCCGCGGTGCCGGCCGGGTCTTTGACCTGCGTGATCCGCGCCGGCACGCCGCCGTCGCCCCCGCCCAGGTAGCTGGTGTTGTAGTTGTATCCGGTGTGCGGGTCGCCCGGTGAGTTCGATTCGCCCCGGTACACCGGGCACTGCTGAATCTTGGACGGCGCATCGATCTTGTCCCACAGGATGCCCGGCGTGATTTCGTAGCTCGCCGAGCCGCTCGACCAGTCCACCCGCTTGTTGTAGTCCCACGAACGCTGCACGAACACCGCGCCGATCACGACCGTCTCGTATGCAACGGGAAAACTACCCTTCCACTTGGCCTGGTAAATCGCAGCCGCGTCGTTGAACTGCCTCAGGTTGCTCAGGCAGGATACCGATCGCGCCACGTCCTGCGCCCGGCTCAGCGCGGGCAGCAACATCCCCACCAGCGCCGCGACGATCGCCACGACCACCAGCAGCTCCACCAGCGTAAATGCGCCACGCGCGCGATTCATCGGCTCGCTCCCTGACGCCGTCTGCGCGACAGGATCGCTCCCGCCACGCACAGCATGCCGGCCGCGCCCGGCTCGGGCACGGATGTCGTGCCCGCACCGGACTGTAGCCAATGTCGAGAGACCCACCACAGGTCGATCCCGTCGATCACCCCGGAACCGTCAATATCCCCAACGCCCCATCCGCCGACCGTCGGCGTACGCCAGTTTGAACTTATCAAACCCAGATCGATCTCATCCACAACGCCATCCAGGTTCGCGTCGCCGATGTGTGTGTCGTGTGCCTGCGTCAGCATCAGCGCCACGTCGTCCATGTCCGCGTCGCCGTCGCTGTCGAAATCGAACCGCTGTTGCGCCCCGGCGATCCCCGGGCCGGTCAGGTTGGCGATCATCAGGTCGATGTCGGTCACGTCTTCGAACAGGTCGCGATTCAGATCACCCGCGGCCCAACCGGTCACGGCCGCGACATCTGCCACGGCGTCGACCTCCGTGCGGATGTCGTCGTTTGGATTCAGGTCTTCGATGCGCACGTACTGGAAGCCGTCGATCGGCGTCGTGAGCCAATCCAGATCAAAACCCGTACCGCCCGCGGAGGTCGCGCCGGCGATCGGGTGATCGTACGTCTGGATCATCTGCAACACCGACTGCCCCGCGTGATCAGCCGGCGTTGCGGCCGGGTTGACCGGCAGCGTCGGATCGGTCGGTTGCCCCCACCACTGGTTCCAACTCCAACCGGCGTCGGGCTGATGCGGACTTGCGGGATCGTACACACGACCCAGCGTGGGCGCGTAGGTGTCGGCGTAGGGGCCTGAGCCAAACACGTGCCTTTGCCACGTGTCCGGATCGTTGATCACCTCACCGGTCAGGCCTTGGTAACCGAGACTCACCGAAACTCGGCCGGCTTCCTCGAACGCCAGTCCGCCGACCAGCGTCGCCGATGGATCACCGTTTTGCCAGAACACGCCGCCGCCGAACTGCTGGATGCTGTTGCCGTACAGGATCAGGTCCAGGCCCCAGGGGTTGTCCGGATCGTTGGTGACCACGTGATCAAACTGCAGGATCAACTCCCCGCCGCCGCCCACGGTCACCAACTCGTCGGTGCGCCACGCCGGGTACACCGGCACGATCGGCACGGGTTGAATCGGGCTGATCGCCAGCCCATCACCCAGCGAGTCCACCGTGGGCCGGCCCAATGCCGTGGTCGGATCCGTGTAGGCCCCTGTGCCCGTGCCCGGCGTGTAGCGCGTGACCGCGGTCGCGAAGTCCGATGCGTTAAACGTATACGCACCGGACGGCGCAACGATCATCAGCGTGATCAACAAGCCCCAAATGTGCGTGCGTTTGTTCATGACGTTCTTCTTCTTGCCAATCCCCCCACGCGCCTTTCGACACACGGGGAGCGAAACGGGTTTATCGTTGGCGACGCCGCATCATCGCCGCACCGAACAGCAGCAGCGCAAGGCTCGCCGGCTCGGGCACGGGGTGACTCGGCGGATCGTCAAAACCAAACACGCCGTCGAAGCTCAGGCCGGTCCACGCGCCGTCGGTCATCGTCTGGGTGCTCAGGCCGAACGCGCTGGTCCAGTTGCTTCCCGCGTACGGGCTGTCGCCGGCCAGGTAGTGCAGCCAGAAACCGCTCGACCACCAGCCCTCCGCGTACTGGTCGTCGGCGTCCGTGGCGGTGCCGCCGTCGACCTTGCTGGCCTCGGCCGGGCCCGAGTCGGTGGCGCCGTTGTCGAGGTTCAGGTCGGCGATGCCGTTGGCATCGAACGTGCCGAAGCCCGTGATACCGAAGCCGTCGGCGTCGGTGTCGTAGCCCAGGCCGAACAACGCCGGGCCGAACGCGGTTTGTGAATCGACCTTGGCGTGCAACGCCGTGTCGACGGTGACGATGTCGATCAGCATGTCGTACGCGCTGGGCGCCCCGTCGTAGCGGTAGCCCCAGACGCGGACCGGATCGGACGAGCCGTCGTTGAAGTCGATCACCAGCGCCGATTCGCTCGAACCGGTGCCGATCCAGGTGGTGATGTCGTTGAAGGTGAAGCCGAGCGTACTCGGCACGAACGCGAGACAGGCGACCAACGCGGCCGCGGCGCTAATAGTGCGCTTCATGAGATTCTCCCTGCCCCGAATCGCGCGGGGCACGACCCTAGAAACATAAAAAAACACCCGTCCGCGCGAGGGAACCGGGTGGCAATAGACGTCCAGGGTCGATGGAAGCGCTGCCAGGCCGGTGCATCCTGAAACTCGCGAGGACACACACAAACGTGTGGCAGGCAGGTCTTCCGGCTTAGAGCACGTTCGGTCGTCTTCCCACGGCCGGGCTGTCGCCCAGACGCAGTGACTCGTTGACCGAACGCTGCCCCCTGGTTGCGAGTCGACGGGATTCGACTCGCGGGGCTGCCCATCACGGCGGCGCGTCCGCGGTGGATTGGCTGCTTTCGCCCGTCCCGTGAGCCGATCGGCTCGGGGCGACGGCAGCGCACCACGCTTCCCTATTCACCCGATCGCCGCTGGCTCTTCCCTCAGCGATCGGGCACCTGTCACGCGTGCGAACATAACGGCGCACCGGACCGGTGACAAGATGAAAAAAACGATCCCCCGGCTCACGGACGGAGCGTGCGACACGTAAGTACCGCTCGCTCATGGTGAAAGGCGATGTCAAGAATTTCTACCTCACGCCCGTCTGCCAGCGAAAACACCAGCTTCGCTTCCTGCAACTGCTCGCGGTAGGAGACCAACGCGTCGGCCATCTGGGGCATGTTGTAGTCTTCAAACGTCTTCATCGCCCGTTCGTACGAGACTTTGATCCGGCCGATCGAGATGTCGGTGATCTCCAGCGTGACCGGCCCACCCTCCGGATTCGCTGCCGCATCGACCGTGATCCCCAGGATTTTCCTGCCCCTCTCGGCGTGCACCTCCACCGCCAGGATCATCTCCCCCTCACGCACCGCCACCATCGGGTACATCATCTCCTCGGGCAGTTCCCAACCCCGATTCGCTTCCCACAGGTCCAGTCGCGTCGCCAGCCAGCCGTTGGCCTGGTCCTGGGTGATCTCAAACCGCCACGGCTCGCCCAGCGGACGCGACTTGGAAAACGTCGCGCTGGACCACTGCTCGAACCGGTCCGCTTCTTGTGCGTACACCGGATCGGACGTGTCGATGACCTCCCAGTAACTCGGTGTCGCCTGCTGCGCCCACCACAGCCACCCCACGAACACCAGCGTTGAAAAGAGCAGCACCAACCAGATGCGACGCACCCATCGCCAGAATCCCGACCGCTTCTTCTTTTCACTCATGCAAGCAACTCCCGGAACAGGGACTAGTCTGTAAAACGTCTGATGATGAGCGTGTCGTTCTGGCCGCCGAAGCCGAAGCTGTTGGACAGGCAGACGTTCACCTCGGCCTTGCGCGCTTCGTTGGGCACGTAGTCCAGATCGAGATTGGGATCGGGATCGGTGTAGTTGGTGGTGGGCGGCAGGACGTTGTCGCGGATTGCCAGGACGCAGGCGATGAGTTCGACGGCGCCGGCCGCGGCGATCAGGTGGCCGATCATGCTCTTGATCGAGCTGACGGGTGTCTGCTTGGCCAGGTCACCGAACACGGCCTTGATGGCCTTGGTCTCGGTCTTGTCGTTTTCCTCGGTGCCGGTGCCGTGCGCGGAGATGTAGTCGATGTCGGCGGTGGTCAAGCCGGCGTCTTCGAGGGCGAGACGCATCGCCGACATCGGGCCGCGCGCCTCGGGGTGCATGTCGGTGATGCGGAACGCGTCGGCACTGGAGCCGTAGCCGAGGATCTCAGCCAGGGGCTGCGCGCCGCGTCGACGGGCGTGGTCGAGCGTCTCGAGGATCACGATCCCCGCGCCCTCACCGAGCACGAATCCGCCGCGGTTGCGGTTGAATGGCCGGCTGGCGGTCTCGTATTCGTCGTTCTGTGTCGATAGGGCGGTTAAACGGTTGAAACCGGTCACGCCCATCGGGTGGATCATCGTGTGCGTGCCGCCGGAGACCATCGCGTCGGCGTCGCCGCGCCGCAGGATCTCCACCGCCTCGCCCACGGCCTGGGTGCTGGCGGCACACGCGGTCAGGCAGTTCAGCGCCGGCCCGGCCGCGCCCAGCTCGTTGGCCACGTGGTACAGCGGCATGTTGGTTTCCTGCTCGATCTCGCCGGCCGCCGACAGCGCCGTCTTGGCACGCTGGGCCCACTTGACCGTGTCCAGCCCGCGCCGCTCGTCGTCCCAACCGGCGAAATCCGCCTCGATGTGATCGAACAGGTTCGGCGAACCCTCGCCCGCGCCCAGGTACACACCCACGCGATCGACGTCGAGTTCGCCGTCGTCATCCAGTCCCGACATCGCCCACGCCTGCCGGGCGGCGCCCAGCGCAAAGGCGCTGTTGGGTCGAGCGCCCCTGTGCAGGTCGGGGTGTTGCACGAAGTCGTTGTGGTCGTAGTCACGCACCTCGGCGCTGAAGCCGGTCGGAAAGGTCGTCGCGTCGAAGCCGTCGGTCTTGCGGATCGCGCTGGCACCGGCCAGCATCTTCTCCCACACCGGCTCAATCGCGTGACCCAGCGGCGTGACCCAGCCGATGCCGGTGATCACGACGCGCGGGGTGTTGTTGTTCGAATCGTTCATGCGTATTCCTTAGGCTCTGGAGAGCACCTGCGCCACGTTCTGCCCGCCCAGCGACGTGGCGTACACCAGCACGTGATTCAGTTCTGCGTCGCGCGCCGGGGCCGAGCCGCAATGCAAGCCGTCGATCGGCGCATCGCAGTTGATCGTCGCGGGGATCTTTTGCTCCTGCAGCATCTTCGCCGCCATGGCGATGTCGATGCCGCCGGCGCCCGCGCCGCACATCCCGATGTAGGGCTTGCTCGACCAGATCGGCAGGTGTTTGGTGCGATCGCCGAACACGCGCCCGATCGCCGCGGACTCGGCCCGGTCGTACGCGGGGATCGCGGTGCCGAACGCCACGATCGCATCGATGTCATCGCAAGTAATCTTCGCGTCGGCGATGGCCTTGTCGATTGCGCGGGCGATGCCGTCGCCGTTGGCGTCGGGGTTCAGCGGATCAGATGTGCGGTTGATGGTTTGCGAGGCGCCGTAGCCGGTGAGTCGGGCGATGATGTTAGCGCCGCGTGCGCCGGCCGTCTGGGCCGACTCGAGGCAGACGATGCCGCTGCCCTCGCCGTACACCGTGCCCGCGGCGGACTGGTCGAACGGTCGCACGGCTGCGGCGGGGTTGTCGTTGTCTTGTGTGTTGGCGCGGCCGGTGAGGATTTGCTTCTGGAATGTGAGCAGGTTGAACTTGGTATCCGCGCCGCCGCAGTAACACAGGTCGGCGTCGTCGCGGCCGATGACGCGCATGGACTCACCGATGCTCAGGCCGCTGCTGGCCTCGGCACAGGTGATCGTGTTGCTCGGGCCGCGCGCGTCATGAATGATCGTCACGTGGCAGGCGAGCATGTTGGGCAGGTACTTCAGCAGCCACAGCGGCGTCAGGTTCCCCATGCCCTCCCGGCCCCACGCGTGCAGGTCGAACTTCCCTTCGCTATCCCGCGCCTCGACCATCGCCAGCGTCAGCTCTTCGCGCTCGGCCTCGATCAGGCCCGCGCCGATGTGGCAGCCCGTCCGCTCGCCGGCGTACGTCGCGTCGTCCTCGCCGTTGATGCCCGGCGTGACCAGGCCCGCCGACCGCACCGCCGCGTCGGCCGCGGCCACGGCCAGCTCGATGTCACGGGCCATCACCTTCGTCGCCTTGCGGTAACTCTTGGGAACGATCTTGTTGACCTTCAACCCACGGACCTCGCCGCCGATCTGCAGATCAAAGCCCGACGGATCGAACTGCTCGATCCGCCCAACCAGCGATCGGCCCCGGCAGACCGCTTCCCAGAGTGGCTCGATGCCGATCCCCGCCGCGGTGACCGTGCCCAGTCCCGTGATCACAACCTCTCGTGACATGCGTGTATCCTGATTGCTCTCGAATCCGTTAAAGCAAGGCAGTTTACGTCAGTTGCCCGTGACCGACCACCTGACCGGCCGCGGATCAGGATGCCACGGTATAGGCCGTGGTTATGCCGCATCGGCGACGATTTGACGCAAGACATCCCCGCCCCCACTGCGTAAGATCGTGACATGACACAGCCCCAGCGCATCATCGTCGGCATCACCGGCGCCAGCGGCGCCGCCTACGCTCGTCGCACCATCGAGCGACTCGTCGCGGCCGGCGTCGAGACGCATCTGGTCGTTTCCCCGCTCGGTCAGCGCCTGCTGCACGACGAGTTGGGTATGGAGGGGGTGGACCTCGATGCGCTGGCCGGCACGGTTGACCACGACATCACGCTGCACCACTACCGCGACGTGGGCGCGTCGATCGCCTCCGGTTCGTTCAAGCACGACGGGATGATCGTCGTGCCCTGTTCCAACAACTCGCTGGCGTCGATCGCGACGGGCGTGAGCAACAACCTGTTGCACCGCGCCGCCAACGTCACGCTCAAGGAACGCCGCAAGCTCGTGCTCTGTCACCGCGAGACACCGCTGTCGCTGATCGAGATCCGCAACATGCAGACGGTCACCGAGGCCGGCGGCATCGTCTGTCCCGCCAACCCCGGTTTCTACATGCTGCCGAAGACGGTCGAAGACCTGGTCGATGTCGTCGTCGGTCGCCTGCTGGACCTGGTCGGCGTGTCGCACGACATGAACACGCGCTGGACCGACAGCCCAGCCAACTTCCGTGCCGACGCCGACTGACGGGTATCTCGCTATCATTTCTGCCATGACGCCGCTATCTGACAAACTCATCGCGATGGGGCGCGACATCAAGCTGTCGCACTCGATCTTTGCGCTACCGTTTGCGTTGCTGGCCACGTTCATCGCAGCAGGCGGCGTGCCCCATTGGGGCCAGCTCGCTTTGATCGTGGTGTGCATGTTTTTCGCGCGCACCTTTGCGATGCTCGCCAACCGCTACGTGGACCGCCGCATCGATGCGGACAACCCCCGTACCGCAGGGCGCGCCCTGCCCGCGGGCCGGGGCACCAGCGGCAGCGTGATCACCGCCATGGCAGCCACCGCCGTCGCCTTGGCGCTCGGAGCCGCGGCCTTTGGGTGGGCGTACGGCAACTGGTGGCCGGTCATCTTTTCGCCGCTCGTCATTGTCTGGCTGTTCTCCTACGGCCTGACCAAACGGTACACCGCGCTGTGTCACTTCTTCCTCGGCGCAGCACTGGCGATGAGCCCGCTGGCGGCGGGTCTGGCGATCGAACCGGGTGTTTTGTCGCAACCCGTGCTCTGGTTGTTGGCGGGGTTCGTCATGCTCTGGGTGGGCGGGTTCGACATCATCTACGCCCTGCAGGACGTCGATTTCGATCGCGAAGCCGGTTTGCACTCGATCCCCGCCAAGCTCGGCCGCCGCGGCGCGCTGTGGGTCAGCAAGGCGGCGCACCTGGTGGGGCTGGCATTGCTGGTGGTGATCTACCGCACCGATGCGCAGCTTCACGGGTTTTACTTCCTGCTGGGCATCCTGATCGTCGCGGTTCTGTTGGTCGGCGAACACCGCGCCGCCGACCGCGACCGCTTCAGCATGGCGTTTTTCACGCTCAACGGCTTTATCGCCGTGCTGCTGGGCGTCCTGGGCATCGCCCAGGTGTTGATCTGATCTGTCGCGAGCTTCGTATGTATCGCCGACCGGCAGACTTGTGGTATAACAGGTCAGACGCGGGTCGCTCGGCCGCGGCCCGCTAACGGAACACTCTACAAACACGGAAGGATGAGCTATGGCGGATGACCAAATGACCGTCATTGGACCCGACACGCACATCAAGGGCGAGATGAGCTTCGATTCGAGCTGTCGCCTGCTGGGTCGGTTCGAGGGCACGATCAACGCCAAGGGGCAGTTCCACATCGCCGACGGCGCCAGCTGCAAGGCCCAGGTCCAGGCGGGCAACATCACCGTCGACGGCTCGGTTGAGGGCAACGTCTCGGCGACCGACAAGATCCAACTCAACGCCAAGGCGAAGGTCGTCGGCGACGTCACCGCCGCCAAGCTCGTCGTCGCCGAGGGCGCCAGCTTTGTCGGTCACGTGCAGGTCGGCGCCGGCGCCAAAGCCGCGTCCCGCCCCCAGGTTGAGATCGAGACCACCGGCGCCGCCAAACAGACCGCCGGTTCGAAATAAGGCCCCGCTCCCCCACGCGAGACCTGAACCTTGGCTAAGAAGGCGACCTCACCACGCCGCGTCATGTGTTATCACTGCCGTCACCTCTTCGAGGTGAGTCAGCGAACGATGTCCGTGCCGTGTCCCCAGTGCCACAAGGTCGTGATGGTCGAAGACGTGGTGGTCAAGAACTACCGCCCGGTGAACACGATCCAGACGTGCGGCCGCGTGATCATCCACAAGGGCGGTCGTGTCGCCGCCAAGACGATCGAGGCGCACCAGGGCGTGGAGGTCAACGGCGCGCTCGACGCCAGCGTGCTGTCAGGCGGACCGGTCGTGGTCAAAGCCAAGGCCGAGTGGAAGGGCGACCTGCGCGCACCGTCACTGGAAGTGCAGATGGGGGCGCGGTTCAACGGTGGGTACTTCGTCATCCCCGACGACCCGCTCGCCCTGGGCATCGAAGACGACAAGAAAGATTAGCGCGATGGCGATCCCCCGTATCACACAAGACAACGCCGTGTTGCTGGTCGTCGACCTGCAGGAGAAGCTGCTGCCGGTTATTGGCGACCACGAGGCGGTCACCGGGCGCGCGGGGGTGTTGATCGAAGGGTTCGTGGCGTTGGGGCTGCCGGTGATGGTCACCGAGCAGTACCCCGACGGTTTGGGCCCGACGGTGGAGACGATCCGTTCCAAGCTGCCCGGCGATCAGGCCATTGACGCGAAATTGAAGTTCAGCGCCGCCATTAAACCCATCCGCAAGCGTCTGGAAGAA
>JANQJT010000058.1 GCA_028281485.1 Phycisphaeraceae bacterium | reverse complement strand
CCTCGAGTTCACCCACGGCGCGGGCCTGGAAAACAACACCGGCGTCATCGTCACCAACGGCAAGCTGCACGACAAGGTGCTGGCCGTCGTCGAAGACCTCGGCATCGGCCGCGAATAATCACACACCCAAACGCGATATGAACCCACCCGACCATCCTCCCGCTCCCCCGCGTCCGCCGGCCGGCTGGCTGGAACGCAACTGGAAAACGGTCCTGCCCATCGGGATCGGCGCAGCGCTGATCATCGTCATCGGTTGCTGCGGCGGGACGATCTATTCGGTCATGATGATGCTGCGCGGCAGCGAGGTGCACGACATGGCCTACGAACGCGCGACCACCGACCCGCGCGTGATCGAACGCCTCGGCAGCCCCATCGAAGAGGGCATGATGGTGCAGGGGCAGATCAGCTACTCCAATGACGACGGCGCCGCCGTGCTGCAAATCCCCATCAAGGGGCCGACGACCAAGGCGCAGATCAACGTCACCGCCGAGCGCACCGACGGCGCGTGGATCATCCTCTATCTCGATGTGGAGTTCAGCGAACACGACCGCGTCGTCATCACGCAGCAGCAGCCGTAACTTTATTCCCCCACGAACGGCGGCAGTGACATGTCCGCCTTGGCTTCCACGCGTTCGATCGAGTCGGCCAACCCCTTGCCGTTGATGCTCACGTGCACGCCGCAGACGCGTATGTCGCCCTCGGCGATGCCGAACTGCTCGGGCATGCTGGTCGTCATGAACTTGATGACCGCTTCCTTGCGCCGCCCCAATACTGAATCGTAAGGGCCGGTCATGCCCAGGTCGGTGATGTAAGCCGTGCCGCCGGGCAGGATCTTCGCGTCGGCGGTGGGGATGTGCGTGTGCGTGCCGACCACGGCCGCGACGCGCCCGTCCAGGTAGTGACCCAACGCCTGCTTCTCACTGGTCAGCTCCGCGTGGATCTCCACGATCACCGGTGCATCGGTCAGTTCGTCCAGTAGCAAATCGACACACGCGTACGGATCGTCCGCCGCCGGGCCGTTCATCGAAAGCCGGCCCAGCACGGTGATGACATACACCGCGTCGCCGTTGCTCGACACGATGCGGCTGAACAGCTTGCCCGCGGCCGACTCGGCCAGGTTCGCCGGTCGCGCGATGCGCGAATCGGTCTCCAGCAGCTGGACGATGTCGCGCTGTCGGTAGACGTGGTCACCGAGCGTCACGCCGTCGACGCCGTAGCTGATGAGCTTGTGGAAGATGGCCGGCGTGAGCCCCGATCCGCCCGCGGCGTTCTCGGCGTTGGCGATCAGCAGGTCCGCGTTGTATCGCTCACGCAGCGCGCCCGCCTGCTGACAGACGCCACGCTGACCCGGACGCCCAACGATATCACCCAGCATCACCACGCTTAAAGACATGAACGAACCTTATCACAGCGGCCCGGCGTGAGCGAATTGTCCGCTGCGCCCGCCATCGATACCATGCGTGGCGCACACGTCAGGAGGACACGCGATGCGAGCGATAGTGACCGGCCAGGTGGGGATGGACAAGAAGCTGTACCTCCAGGCCATGGCCGATCTGGCCGCCGAAGCCGGCGATCCCATCCAGCTGCATCACGTCGGCGACCGCATGTACGCCGAAGCCAACGACGTGCCGCCGGGGCGCATCCTCGACCTGCCGCTGGAACACCTGCACACCCTCCGCCGCAGCGTCTTCAAGGACATCATCGCCGAGTCCGCCGACCAGCCCAACGTCATCGTCAACACGCACGCCACGTTCCGCTGGCGGCACGGCCTGTTCCGCGCGTTCGACTTCGACCAGATCCGGCAGTTCAAGCCAGACCTGTTCATCTGTCTCGTCGACAACGCCGAGGCCGTGTACCACCGGCTCCACACCGAACACACCCTCGACGCCACGCTCAAGGACATCCTGGTCTGGCGCGAAGAGGAAATCCTCGCCACCGAACTGCTCGCCCAGGCGATGGGCGGCGCCAAGGCGTTCTACATCCTCAGCCGCGGACGCGACGCGATCACCGCGCCCACCTGCTACCGACTGATCTGCAAGCAGGGCCTGCGCAAGGTCTACCCCTCGTTCCCCATGAGCCACGTCGTCGACATGCCCGACGTGCTGCGGGAGATCGACGCGTTCCGCGCCGAGCTGGCCAAACACTTTATCACCTTCGATCCCGGCGACGTCGACGAGAAGCTGTTATTGGAAAACGCCATCGCCGCGGCGCGCGAGGGCAGGGACTTCATCCCCGGTCGCGCACTGCACAACGGCCAAACCGAGACCTTCAACGTGCCCATCAAGCAGGTGCTCGACTGCGCCGGCGATATCGACGGCCAGATCTACGCGCGCGACTTCAAACTCATCGACCAGTCGGACATGATCGTCTCACTCGTGCCGGAGCTGCCCGGCGGCGTGCCGGGGCTGTCCAGCGGCGTCGAGCGCGAGCTGGACCACGCCTTCCAGACGACGTAGACCTCGCGGCCCGACTCGAAGGCGGGGGG
>JANQJT010000001.1 GCA_028281485.1 Phycisphaeraceae bacterium | reverse complement strand
CACCACCGTCGCCTACTCCGTCTTCGGCATCATCTCCAACGCCGTCTTCAGCCACAACGCCTTCGGACCACTGTTCGCCCTCGCACCCGGCGTCGGCTTCAACGACCCCGTCCTCCTCCTCCCCCTCGCCGTACTCGCCATCGCCATGACGCTCTCCTCACTCATCTACACCCAGTCCTTCTACGGCATCACCGCCCTCTTCCAAAAACTACGACTCCCCAAAACCCTCAAGCCCGCCCTCGGCGGCTTCCTCACCGGCGCCATCGCGCTGGCCGTCTTCTACGGACTCGGCCCACTCGTCAATGACACCAACATCCAGGAAAAAGGACTCTCCGTACTCTCCTACGGCTACGGCTTCCTGCAGGACGTCATCAACCCCGCCCACTCGCTCACCGCACTCTCCGCGCCCATCCTCATCACGCTCCTGCTCGTCATCGGCTTCGGCAAAATCATCACCACCTCGCTCACCATCGGCTCCGGCGGATCGGGCGGCGTCTTCGGCCCCTCCATGGTTATCGGCGGATGCCTCGGCGCCGTCATCGGTCTCACCTTCCATCACCTCATGCCCAACCTCGTCACCACCGAAGACATCCCCATCTTCACCATCCTCGGCATGGCCGCCTTCTTCTCCGCCGCCGCAAACACACCCGTCTCCACACTCATCATCGTCTCCGAACTCACCGGCTCATACGCCCTGCTCCTCCCCGCCATGTGGGTCACCGCCCTCGCCTACCTCCTCAGCCGCGGATGGACCATCTACAAGAAACAGGTCCCCTCACGACTCGAATCCCCCGCACACCGCGGCGACTTCATCATCGACATCCTCGAAGGCCTCACCGTCCGCGACGCTCTCACCGAATCCAACAAGACCTTCACCACCGTCAACCCCGGCATGTCCCTACGCGAAGTCGTCCGCATGATCACCGGCAACAAGCAGATCGCCTTCCCCGTCATCACACCCGACAACCAGTACGTCGGACTGTTCAGCCTCAACGACGTCAGACAATTCCTCTACGACTCCGAGCTCGGCGACCTCGCCGTCGCACACGACCTCGCCAACGAGATCGAACCCCTCCTGCTCACCACCGACCTCTCAGAAGTCATCGGCCGCTTCGGCCAATCCGCCTACGACGAGCTGCCCGTCCTCGACACCACCACCGACAAGATCGTCGGCATGCTCCGACGCGTCGACGTCATCGCCGCCTACAACGCACAACTGCTCACCAGACGCTCCGACCGCGACCTCGCCAACGGCATATAACACCTACCCTTCTGTCCGTTAGCCCCGGGCTTCGCCCGGGGGTCTTATTGCCTGTCGCCTGCTCCCTCTCCTACCATATCACCATGCCCGCGCCCTCCTACAACTTCCCCCGCGCCGCGCGCCTCCTCACCCCCGCCCAGTTCGACCACGTCCGCCTCCGCCGCGCCGTCAAACACGCCGGCCCGCTCCGCATCGCCGCCGCTCCCAACAACCTCAACCGATCACGCATCGGCCTCGCCGTCTCAAAACGCGTCGGCAACGCCCCCACACGCAACGCCATCAAACGACGCCTCCGCGAAGCCTTTCGACTCGCACAACACGCCCTCCCGCCCGGCTACGACTACACCGTTTCCATCAGACCCCACCCAACCGTTAAAATGCAGCAATACAAACGCTGGCTCAGCCAGGCCGCAAGCCAACTCGACCAGCACTGGAAAAAACAAGCGCGACGATCCAATGTGTGACCACGAAACACACCACACACCCGACCCCACACCCGCACTCACGACCAGACGCTCACCCGTCTCAGACGTCGGCCGCGCACTCGTCTACGGCATGGTCTACACCTACCGCTACACCCTCGGCCCATTCATCGGCGGTCAGTGCCGCTTCCAGCCCACCTGCTCCCAGTACATGCTCGACGCCGTCGACAAGCACGGCCCCGTCAAGGGCTTCTTCCTCGGCCTCCGACGCATCACACGCTGCCACCCCTGGTCTCACGGCGGCCACGACCCCGCCTGATCCCCCAAAACCCACATCTGCAATCGACCCCGCAATCTGCCGATAAACACGCTATGAACAACTGGTTCAACAAACTCCGCCAGCGCATCCAGCTCATGGCACACGACCCCGCCGCCGAAATGTCACGCGGCGGCCAAACCGTCGCCTACCTCTTCGAGCTCTGCAAGCACGGCTTCCGCGAACTCAAACACGACAAGGCCGGCCAGATGGCCGCCGCACTCACCTACCACACACTCTTCAGCCTCCTCCCCACACTCGTCATCACACTCGTCATCCTCGCCGCCTTCGTCGACGACGCCCAACGCGAAGAGTTCAAGAAAGACCTCTCGGAGATCATCCTCCCCATCGCCGGTGCCGAAGAAGCTCCACCGCCGCCCTCCACTACCATCGAGGGCGAAACCCTCGCAACCGGCCGAGAGGACACAAACGACGAGGCCGTCCAACTCGCCGCCAAGAAGAAGCAGGAGTTCGAAGAAGCACGCAAAGCCATCGACAAGCAGATCCAATCTATCTTCACACAACTCGAAGGCGTCAGCTTCCGCGGCATCGGCGCCGTCGGCATCCTCATCTTCATCTACGGCGCAACAGGACTCCTCGCCTCCATCGAGAAATCCTTCAACCTTATCTTCGGCGCCAATAAACCACGCCCCTGGTTCCTCCGCATCCCCCTCTACTGGACCGTCATCACCCTCGGCCCACTCGTCCTCCTCGCAGGCCAGGTCGCCCAGGCCAACTTCCTCGCCTTCATCGAGAACACACCCGTCATCAACGTCATCGGCGGCATCGCCTCCTACATCTCTCCCATCTTCACCACCTGGCTCGTCCTCACACTCATGTTCACCCTCCTGCCCAACACGCGCGTCCGCTTCCGCGCCGCCATGATCGGCGGTCTCGTCGCCGCCGTCCTCTGGGTCGCCGCCATCGAAGGCCTCGCCATCTTCGTACGCAACGCCGCCTCCGCCTCCGTCTACGGCGCACTCTTCCTCCTGCCCCTCTTCCTCATGTGGCTCTGGATCACCTGGCTCATCATCCTCTTCGGCCTCGAGGTCACACACGCCGTCCAGGCCATGAAGTCACGCCAGTTCAAACACATGGACTACGCCGCAGACGACCTCCTCGTCGAACCCGCCTGGCTCCTGCCCGTCATCGCCGTCATCGCACGACGCTTCGCCATCGGAAAAACCGTCACCGCCGAACGCGTCACCGCAAAGACCGGCCTCGCCCTCCGCTCCGTCGAAAACATGCTCGACAAACTCGAAAACGCCCACCTCATCCGACACATCGACGACGCCGATGCCACCGGCTACGTCCTCGCACGACCCGCCAGCGCCATCACCGCCGCAGACATCCTCGCCGTCGGACAGACCATGCTCGCTCCCCGCACACCCTCCGGCTCAGACCCCGCCTGGCTCCTCGTCGACCAGCTCCACGCCGACAACCAGTCCTTCACCAACCAGACCACACTCGACCAACTCATCAAACGCTCCCCCGACACCGACGACTAACACTCCCCCGTTTAGCCGCGACCCGAATGGGAGCGCTTCTGATCTCTTACGAGCCGCGCGCGTCAGCAAGCGGAATCCCCTCTACCACCTATAATCAACCCGGCATGGCAAAGAAACGAATCTTCATCGCGTGGTCGCTCGTCGCCGCTCTGATCCTCTTGCTCACCAGCGCATACCTCTTCCGCGCCCACATCGGCTATGCCCTGATCACCCACCACCACAGCGCCGATGACTCCATCCGAGCAGACGAACTAGCGATATGGACAAGCAAGCAGCCCGGCGGTGTCTCCATCGCGGCCAACAACGTCCGCACAAGTGTATGGAGAGGATACCACTACGACTGGGTGATCTTGACCGAATCACCGCACACAGACGACGTGGTACGCCACATGCAAGCCATCGTGACCCACGAACACAACGATTCAGATCGCACCTCCATCGCCTATCAAATCCTCTGGGAACAGACCCGAGACGAACAACACCTGGTCGAGCTATTCCGATTCGCCAAAGACCCCGGCGACAAAGACACACAAACCATGCGTATCTGGCTCATGCTGCCATTTATAGACGCGGGCTACGAACTCGATGAATACCCCCAAAACACCTTGCACATACCATACGACCAGCCGCTGACCATCACCGAAAACCAATACCGCGACGCACTCGAAAAGGCCCTAAACCAGCATCCCCCCGAATAACCCCTCCTCGCTCCTCCGCGCCTCCCCAGCACCCCCCAATCAGCAATCAGAGATCAGCCATCAGCGATCCCGCAACTCGTCCCCGTCGCATCCGGACTGACGCTCCCCACCGCGACACCCTCACCATCCTCCGCATAGAACGCATCCAACACACCCTTCCAATCCTCCAGCGTACTCACACGGCAAAACGCGTCCTTCACCCGCTCCCCGGCCGGATGATGCCGTGAGAACTTGATCCCGAACTTCCGCATCATCCGCCCCGCCGCCCGCTCACCGTGCAGCCCAACACTCAACTCAAAATGCTCCAGCAACACGTCCCGCTGCTGAAATATCCGAGGACTCACCAGCGCCTCACCCCGCATCAGCGCCCGCGCCTGCTCGAAGATCCACGGATCACCGATCGCGCCGCGCGCCACGCTCGCCCCGCTCAGCCCCGTCCGCGTCGCCATCGCAACGATCGCCTCCGGCGTAAACACGTCCCCAGACCCGAACATCAAAAACCCCTCGTCCATCGCACCCCGATACCGACCCGTCAACTCCTCAAAGAACTCAAACCGGCCCGGCCCCACATACTTCTGACTCACCGTCCGACTGTGCACCGTCGCCCCCGCATACCCCTCGCCGATCACCCCCTCCATGATCGCGTGAAAGTTCGCCCCCATCTCATCGCTCTCATCAAACGCACGTCGCATCTTCACCGTCAAAGGCACCGCATCCCCAACCGCCTCGCGCACCGCACGCACCATCGCCACCGCCTCATTCGGCACGCTCAACAGATGCCCCCCTCTGCCGCGCTTGCGAATCTTCTTCACCGGACACGCCAGGTTCACATCGATCACATCAAAACCAAACGGAAGCAGTATCTCCGCCGCCCGCGCCATCTCATCCGCCTCGCTCCCGATGATCTGGCCCGCGATCGGGTGGTCATCGGCCGTCAGATACGCCGGCTTCAGCCCCCGCCCCCCACCGATCAACAGCGTGTCCAGCATCGCCTCCGTCACGCAATACGGACACCCGTGCCGACGCGCGATCAACCGCATCGCCGCATCCGAATACCCCGCCAGACCCGCCTGGAAAAACGGCGCACTATCCACCCACGCAAACGCCGCCGGTCGCGCCACGCCCCGTTCGACTTGTTCACTGTTGCGGCTCATCGACAAGCAAGGCATCATAGTAACCCAACCCCCACCCAACCAAGCGAGCCAACATGAAACCCACTCACGCCATCCTGATCACCCTCGCCCTGGTCACCCTCCCCGCCTGCGAAGGCCTCGACCACATCCTCGTCTCCCTCAAGCCCACCGGCACACCCACACAGTACGCCCCGCCCCGCCAATACCCCAGCGACACCCCCGTCGGAGACTCCCTCGACGTCGAGGTCGTCCGCATCGACCGCACCGCCATCCGCATCACCAACCGCACCGCACGCGACCTCGCCGGCGCACACATCTGGATCAACGACGAGTACGGCTCAACCATCAACCGCCTCCCCGTCGGCGGAGACACCACCATCACCCTCAACCGCTTCGTCAACCACCACGGCGAACGCTTCCCCATCGGCTCCCTCCTCGAACCCGAAAAAACCTAC
This sequence comes from Phycisphaeraceae bacterium, assembly GCA_028281485.1. Taxonomy (GTDB): domain Bacteria; phylum Planctomycetota; class Phycisphaerae; order Phycisphaerales; family Zrk34; genus JANQHD01. The sequence continues at coordinate 7,582 of JANQJT010000001.1, read as the reverse complement.
ACCATCGTCGCCGCAGACATCATCTTCGATAACCAGCGACACAAGATCCTCGTCCGCCTGCCCGAAGAATGGCAACGCATGCCGTAAACCCTCACACCCAACCCCCCAACCCACCCACGCCCAACATGACCACACCCATCAAGACCCTCTTCCTCTGCACAGGCAACTCCTGCCGCTCACAGATGGCCGAAGCCTTCGCACGCCACCTCAAACCCGACACCCTCGAACCCTACTCCGCCGGCGTCACCGCCACCCAGCTCAACCCCCACGCCGTCACCGTCATGAAAGAACTCGGCATCGACATGACCGCCCGCCAGACCTCCAAGACCATGGACTCCCTCCTCGACGTCCCCATCGACGTCGTCGTCACCGTCTGCTCACACGCCCACGAGACCTGTCCCACCTTCCCCGCCACCGCCAAAATCATCCACCACGGCTTCGAAGACCCACCCCACCTCACCGCCGATCTCCCCGACGGCGAAGAAAAGCTCGCCGTCTACCGTCGCGTCCGAGACGAGATCAAAGACTACATCCTCACACTCCCCGACGCCCTAAACGATTAAACTGCCCCACATGGCAGACCAACCACTCACCCTCGCCACGCCCGTCACCGACCTGCCCGACGTCGGCCCGCGCCGCGCCGCCGCGCTCAACCGCCTCCTCATCCACACCGCCGCAGACCTCCTCAAACACCTCCCGCACCGATGGGAATACCACGCCGGCCAAATCCCCATCGGCCGGCTCCAACCCGACACCACCGCCACCGCCCTCGGCGAAATCGCCAACTGCCGATACATCCCCCCCGTCGGCCGTTCCCGCAAGGGCCGCTTCCAGGCCACGCTCGAAGACGACACCGGCACACTCGACCTCGTCTTCTTCAACGCACCCTACCTCCGCGACAAACTCGCGCCCGGCATGCGCATCGCCGTCACCGGCAAGCTCACCACCTTCCGCGACTACCTCCAGATGACCAACCCCAAGTGGCACGCCGTCGACGAACAACAAACCGATTCGCCGAACCCCGACGCCGCTTACCAACCCATCTACCCCGCCACAGAAGACCTCGCTTCTGAAACCATCGCCCGCATCATCGCCCCCCTCCTCGATCCCCTCCTCCCCCAGATCGAAGACCACCTGCCCGACGACTACCGACAATCCCGCGCCCTGCCCCCCCTCGTCGATGCCTACCGCGCCATGCACCGCCCACTCGACCCCGACCACGTCGCCGCCGCACGACGACGCCTCGCCTTCGACGAACTCCTCCTCCTCCAGCTCGGCCTCACCATGAAACGACACCACACCCGCGCCCACTTCACCGCACCCACACTCCCCACCACACCCGCCATCGACCGACACATCCGCGACCGCTTCCCCTTCACACTCACCGACGCACAAAACGCCGTCATCAAAGACATCACAAAAGACCTCTCCCAACCCGCCCCCGCCAACCGCCTCATCCAGGGCGACGTCGGCTCCGGAAAAACCGTCGTCGCCCTCTACGCCATGCTCCTCGCCGCCGCAGACCGTAAACAGGCCGCGCTCATGGCCCCCACCGAACTCCTCGCCGAACAACACCACGCCTCCATCAACGCCATGCTCACCGGCTCAAACCTCAACATCGCACTGCTCACCGGCTCCATGACACCCGCCCAGCGAAAACAAACCGCCGCAGACATCGCCGCCGGAAAAACCGACCTCGTCATCGGCACACACGCACTGCTCACCGAATCCCTCGAATACCACGACCTCGCCGTCGTCGTCATCGACGAACAACACCGCTTCGGCGTCACCCAGCGCGCCGCACTCCGCTCCAAGGCCGCCGACCCCAACGCCATCCCACACACACTCGTCATGACCGCCACACCCATCCCCCGAACCCTCTCCCTCACACTCTTCGGCGACCTCGACATCTCCACCATCAACGCCCTCCCACCCGGCCGACAACCCATCGACACACGCGTCGTCTCCGAATCACAACACGACGACGTCTACACCTATCTCGCCAAACGCGTCGACGCCGGCGAACAGCTCTACGTCGTCCTCCCCGCCATCGAAGACTCCTCCACAGGCCTCCGCACCGTACGATCACACGCCAAGCTCCTCGAAGAAAAATGGTTCGCCTCCAAACGCGTCGCCACCGTCCACGGCCAACTCAAACCCGACACCCGCGCTCAAATCATGGACCGCTTCCGTCGAGGCGAGATCGACGTCCTCGTCGCCACCACCGTCATCGAAGTCGGCGTCGACGTCCCCAACGCCTCACTCATGGTCGTCGAACACGCCGACCGATTCGGCCTCGCACAACTCCACCAGCTCCGCGGCCGCGTCGGACGCGGCTCACACCGCTCACTCTGCGTCTTCATCGCCGACCCCACCACCGACGACGCCACCCTCCGACTCGAAGCCATCGCCAACACAACCAACGGCTTCGACATCGCCGAAGCCGACCTCCACATCCGCGGCATGGGCGAACTCATCGGCGCACGACAATCCGGCCTGCCCCCCTTCCGCGTCGCCAACCTCGAGACCGACCTCGACCTCCTACGCCTCGCCAAAACCGACGCCGAATCCTTCATCACCTCCGACCCTCTCCTCGAAAACCCCGCCCACAAAACCCTCCGCGCACGACTCTTCAAACACTACAAGTCCGCACTCGGCCTCGGCGACGTCGCATAACCCACCCAAACGACCGATTACTTCCCGTTCGTTTTCACTTACTTTTCCGGGGGTGTCACACACCCGTCACACCCCTCGGTTCAGTCGCCTCCCGAACCTCCCGATACCACTCGTGGCGTGGGGTCACCGACCGTGAGGGCTCCATATGTCCGAACCCACCACGCACGATCAAAACGAACACGGGCTTCCGGGTAGCGTCCACGACGCAAAGACCTTCCGCACACTCGCCGCCATCCCCTTCTACCAACGATGGCGCTCCACCGCCCTGCCCCCCCACATCAAGCGCTGGCTCCGGCACGCCTCATCCGATCAACTCAAGACCGTCGCCGCCGCAGCCCTCCTCCGCCTCTACAAACACCACGACCAGGACCCCACAGACTAAAACCCCCAACAAAAAACCCCGGCTCGCACGCCGGGGCTTCTTCATTTCACCATTTCCATCCGACTCACTCACCCTCCGCCTGATGCTCCGCGATCCACTCCTTCCCCGCCTCGCTCGCAACAAACGCCTCCAACGCCGGAACATGACGCACATCTTCAAACGCGATCCCCGCCTTCTGCTTCAGCAACGTCAAGGCCTCCGCCACCATCACGTGATTCGTCGTATCCAACCCCACCCGCAACAGCCCCCAATACGCCTCACCCAACTCCGGCACCACACCCCCCGCGCGACGATAACAGGCCGCCGCCTGCTCATACTTCTCCTGAACCGCATACCCATCTCCCCGCAGCAAGTCGAGATAACCATCCCCGCCCAGGTGCCGATCCAGACGATCGATACTCTTGAAATACAAGTCATACATCTCCAAGTCCAGGTAATACGAGCCATACTCTAAAACCGGATCAAGGTCATTCTGGTTCAACTCGATGTATCGCTTCACCAACGCCTTCGCATCATCGCTCTCCAGGTTCTCAGCGATGTCGATCGCGACGGGCATCGCCATTTCAGAATGGCGCACACCCTCGGGCAAGGCCGCAAAAGCGGAATAGGCCTCCGCAACTCTCCCCGAACCGTTCAACTCCATCATCTTTACGAACGCGTCCCAGTTCTCAAACATCAAGCGAGTCTTCTCGTCCAGCTTCTCAACATCCAAATACCCCTGCCGAGCGAGCACAATCGTCATGGACATCCGAATGGTAGCCGAGTGGAACTCCGAACAATTTCCCATGTAATCCACCGCTCGGATATCACCCGCCGAATCACGCGCGATCACGAAATCGTGATACCCAAGTTCCCCGTCACCCGAAACATGCCGACACAACACGTGCCACTGCCCATCCACTTCACGCACGCGGAGCACGCGAAAATACTCCCCCTCTTGTACACCGGCCGACTGCACCCCGAACCAGAATCGATACTGAAGATTCTCAACAAACTCCCTGCCCTCCGGCAATACCTCCAGCCCCTCAAACACCCGACGCTTGAACGCCGGCTTGTTAATCATGCCATCCGCCACAAACCCGATCCCATCTCGCGTCATCTCCGTAAACTCTTCCCCCCACGCCTCCGCCTCTGCCTTCGTGATCTTCTTCGCCGCCGCCCCTTCCTCAGTCGGCTCCGCCTGACCCCACGCCACGCTCCCCATCACACCCACACACATCAACACAACAAACACTTTACGCATCCGCATCACGCATACCCCTTAAAAAGACTTCCTCGTCGCTTTCATTCGATCCCGGCCGCTTAACGCTAAACGCCCACCTCAGTATAACCGCACCTCACCCACACCTCACTCACCCTCCGCCTGATGCTCCGCGATCCACTTCTTGCCCTCCTCGCTCGCCACGAATCCCGCGTACTCCGGCACCGTCCGCAGATCCAACAACTCCACGCCCGCGTGCTTCTGCATCCCCGTCAGCGTCTTCGCAGTCAGCGCATGATTCTGGGTACGCAACGCCAGATCGATCATCGCCCAGTAACCATCCTCCAGGGTCGGACACGCCGCGATCGTCTTCGCAAACGCCGCCTCCGCCTTCACCAGGTCCCCCCGCTCCAGGTACCCCGACCCGCGGTACAGATGCAAAAAACCATCGCCCCCCACCATCTTGTCCAGCTGATCTACCAGTTCAAAATAACGATCGAACTGCTTACGCATCAGGTACAGGTCCAGCGAGATCAGCACCACCGAAGGATCACCCGCGTACAACCGCTCGTACCGATTCATGATCACCATGTACTTCGCTTCGTCCACCTCGCCGGCCGCCATCAGACCCGACAGCATCACCAGCTTCATGTCACGCACCGCTTCCGGCAACGCCTCGTACTGACGCAACGCCTGCGCGTGCCGACCCGTCTGCACGAACCGCATCAACGCGCTCACCTCATCAATGTGAGACACCCACGTCTTGTCCTTACCCCGCAACCGATCCAGCACCGTCCGGTCGTTGTGCGCCAGCGCCCCCAGCCACATCCGCCTTAGCGACTCCGACATCCACTCACCCGTCGACGCCGGCTTCACATCAACACCCACCACCTCACCCCCCGACCCGCGACCCAACTCCACGTCGTGATAATTCAACCCACCCGTACCCGGCAGCAAACGGAAACGCACATACCACACACCCCTCTCCTGACGCATGTTCAGGAAACGATACGATCCCCCCGCGATCGCCTGCGCCAGCTGCTGGCCCACCGGCTGCGACATGAAACCCTGACGCAACCCCCGAACGAAATCCCGCGGCCCAGCCAACCCCTTCACCGAACGATCAAACATCTGACCCACGTCCAACAACGCATCGATCTGACCCCCACGCTGCCCCTCCATCGCCGCTCCAAACCGCGCCGCCCAAGCCTCCGCCTCCGCGCGCTCGATCGGCTTGGACTCACCCCACACCACACCACCCATCACCCCAACGCACATCACCATCATCAACACTTCACGCTTGCGCATCGCTGGCCCCTTTATCACTATTGGATTCGACTGCTGGATTCAGACCTTCAAGCTCATGCCTCTTGCCTGTTGGCTTCGCTCATTGAAACGGCTTCACGCGGATGTGCTCACCACAATAAATACAAAAATCATGCCGACGCGAGTTCGGCCGATCACACTTCCCACAGATCACCGGCCCACCCTTGTCCTTCTTCCCGTCCGCCTTCCCGTCCATCAGGTCCAAACGCGCCATCTCCGACAGCAGGTCCTCGTCCGTCAGCGACGTCTTCTCCTTCATCAGGTTCCACATCGCCTCACAGACCAGCTCCAGACGAGCCAACTCATTGGCCACGATCCGGCCCTGGCTCGACGCCTCTCGCGCCGCGCCCGAATCATCCGCGCGAACCGTATCGCCGTCCGACAGCAACCGACCCATCTGCCACACACCAAACGAACCCATCGTGCTACCCCGCTTTCACTTTGGAAGACCCGAACATCATACCAAACCCCTCCCCTTCCCTCTTGGCTGTTGGCTGTTGCCTGTTGGCTTGCCCTATACTCCCCCCCATGTCCACCAACGCCGATCTCGCACAAATCTTCGACCGCATGGCCAAGGTCCTCGAGATCACCGAAGCGAACCGTTTCAAAATCACCGCTCACCAGCGCGCCGCACGCGTCCTCAAAGACCTCACCACCGACGCCGCCGATCTCGCCGCACAGGGCATCTCCGCCCTCACCACACTCGACGGCATCGGCAAGGGCCTCGCCGAAAAAATCATCGAATACGTCGACTCCGGCAAGGTCGAAGAACACGACACGCTCCTCGCCTCCATCCCCCCAGGCCTCATCGAACTGCTCGACATCCCCGGCCTCGGCCCCAAAACCGTCGCGCTCCTCTGGAAACAAGCCGACATCACCACCGTCGACCAGCTCTCCAAGGCCATCGCCGCCAACCAGCTCACCGACCTGCCCGGCATCGGCAAGAAAAAACTCGACAACATCGCCAAGGCCATCACCTTCACACAATCCTCCGGCGACCGCGTCCGCATCGGACGCGCCCTCCACATCGCCACACACTTCCTCGAACTGCTCAACCACGCACCCGGCGTCCGACGCATCGACTACGCCGGCTCGCTACGACGCGGCCGTGAAACCATCGGCGACATCGACATCCTCGCCGCCGCAGACAACCCCGAAAAAGTCTCCGAACTCTTCCGCAACGACCCCTACGTCACCGAAACCCTCGTCGCCGGCCCCACCAAGTCCTCCGTCCGCACCTCGCACGGCGTACAGGTCGATCTCCGACTCGTCCCCCTCGATCAATACGGCGCAGCACTCCTCTACTTCACCGGTTCAAAACAACACAACGTCCTCCTGAGACAACGCGCCATCTCTCTCGACCTCCGCCTCAACGAGTACGGCCTATACCACGCCGACGACGCCGACAACCTCACAGACGCCACACCCCTCGCCTCCAAAACAGAAAAAGACATCTACGCCGCCCTCAACCTACCCCTCATCCCCCCCGAACTACGCGAAGACCGCGGCGAAATCGCCCTCGCTGAAAAAAACCAACTCCCCGACCTCCTCACACTCAAAGACATCCACTGCGAACTGCACGCTCACACCACCGCCTCCGACGGAAAACTCTCCATCGCCGAACTCGCCGCCGTCGCGATGGACCGACACTTCCACACCGTCGCCGTCACCGACCACTCCACCAGCCAACACCAGGCACACGGCCTCGACCCCAAACGCCTCGAACAACACATCGCCGCCGTCCGAGAAGCCGACGCACAAACACCCGGCATCCGCATCCTCGCAGGCTCCGAGGTCGACATCCTCGCCGATGGAAAGCTCGACTACCCCAACTCCCTGCTCAAACAACTCGACATCGTCGTCGCCTCACCCCACACCGCCCTCTCACAATCCCCCGCCAAGGCCACCGCCCGACTCCGCAAGGCCATCGATCACCCCCACGTCAACATCATCGGCCACCTCACCGGACGCCTCATCGGTCGCCGCCAAGGCCTCAA